>CAIRMK010000217.1 GCA_903879645.1 uncultured Bacteroidota bacterium | reverse complement strand
TTTCTCCACCATAAGAAAGAAGATAAAACCGACAACCAAATCAATTATGCCACGGTAGCCTATCGAATTTTATCCAAAACCTTGAACCTCGTTCCAACCGATATGAATGTAAAAGGATTTGCTTTCAAAATGGATGATATGGGAAACAAAGTCGTTTTTGATTTCAAGCAATTGGAACTAGAAAACAAAAAATTAACCTCACTCATTACTGTCAAGGCAGATGATTGTACTCAAAACTGGAGCCTCTCTGGTTTTGCCGATCCAAGAGATAGAAAAGCCGATTTGACATTTTTCAATCCCAAAAAGGATAGTATTCGCATTCCCTATTTAGACAAAAAATTTCATTTAAAAACAAGTTTCAAAACCATTCATTTCAATTTGGATAATCTAGAGATGAGTAGTGGCGACTTGCACATTGACGGCTATGCTTCTATCAATGATTTTAAAATCAATCATGCTAAAATTGCCAAGAACGATGTAGCTATTAAAAATGCTCGTTTTGATTACAAATTGATTTTTGGCGCCCGATGTATGGCCATTGACAGCACTTCACAAGTTACCATAAATGCTATACAGTGTTCACCATATCTTTCTTATACCAACGATACTGACAAAATCTATGCGCTGAAATTGAACATTCCGAAGATGAAAGCACAAGATTTTATCACCTCCTTACCCGATGGTTTATTCAGTCATTTTAAAGGAATGGAAGCCGAAGGAAATTTCAGTTACAACCTCAATTTTAAATTCAACAAGGGCCATCCCGACGCGATCGTTTTTGAAAGCAAACTCCAACCTGAAAACCTAAAAATCACTAAATATGGAGAAGCCGATTTGAATAAACTCAATTCCGAATTTACCTATCGTGCGATCGATAAAGGAGTAGAACAACGCCCAATTGTAGTAGGCTTATCCAATCCAAATTATACACCTTTGCATGACATTTCGCCCTATCTTCAAAAGTGTGTGTTGACTAGTGAAGATCCTTCGTTTTTCAATCATCGTGGGTTTATTAATGAGGCATTCAAACAATCCATTGCGAAGAATATTAAAACCAAAAAATTCTCTCGTGGGGCTAGTACTATTAGTATGCAATTGATAAAAAATGTATTCCTAACTCGTCAGAAAACATTGTCACGAAAATTAGAAGAAATTCTATTGGTCTATATTTTAGAAAACAATCACATTGCTAGCAAAGAACGCATGTTGGAAGTGTATTTCAATATCATAGAATGGGGTCCAAACATCTACGGAATTGGAGAAGCATCGCACTTTTATTTTCAAAAAAGACCGGCCGATTTGACCTTGAAAGAATGTATGTTTCTGGCCACCATCATTCCAAAACCAAAAGGATTTATGTACCGATTTGATTCGGAAAACAAACTAAAAGCTTTTGCCAATCAACAAAATAGTTTTTTAACCCGATTGATGTTGCGTCGCAATTTAATTAATGCGAATGATACTATGGGGCAACATCTTCCGTTAGCTATTTCTGGACCGGCGCAGTTTTTTCTCAAAAACAAATCGGCAATGAAACCCGAGATTGATTCTACTACGGTAGAAGACTTTGGATTATAATGAGTAAATTAGTCCACTATTAGAAAATAAATTTAGTTTCAAATGAAAAAATTCCTTCTCTTCTCTTTGTTGGTTTCGGCAATGGCATTTGCTCAAAAACCTATTTTTACATCAGCTAAAGTAAAAGCTGCCACGGTATATTTCAATGCAGCCGAATTGCAACAAACTACTTCAGTAAATCTTCCGGTGGGGACAAGTGAAATTGTCATTAAGAATGTAGCCGATTATTTGAATGAAAACACGATCCAAATTGGAGCGCCTTCTTCGGTTACAGTTTTGTCAGTGCAGTTTACGCAAAATTATATTTCGGAATATCAAATTGACGAGAGCAATCCTGCTATTAAAAAAGTGCGCGATAGCATTACGTTGGTTCAAAAAGAGATTAAGAAAGTGCAAATAGATAAAATGTCGAATACTAAAACCATTGAATTATTAGATAAAAATCAGATGGTTGGTGGGGCTAATACAGGTTTAAATGTACTTGAATTAATGAAAGTGGCCGATTATTATAAAACCAAACGCACCGAATTAAGTAATGCTTATACGATATTAGAAGAAAAAGAAAGCAAATTGACGCTTCGTTTACAAAATCTAAATACAAAACTTGAACTTAATACTCAAAAAGAAGATAAATCTTCTGAAGGAAAATTAGTTTTACAAGTCATGAATGAGATTGCCGGCGTTGTTAATTTAGACATTAATTACATTACCAACAATGCTTCATGGAAACCTTTTTATGATTTGCGCACCGAAAGTGTGAAAGAACCCATTAACATGATATATAAAGCACAAGTATCACAAACTACAGGAATCGACTGGAAGAAAGTGAAGTTGACATTGTCTAGCGGTAATCCAAATCAGAACAATCAAGCGCCTCAATTGGATACTTGGTTTTTGAGGTATATACATCCTATGCGTGTAATAACTCAAGCTGCAAATCCAAGTTTAAGTGAAGACCTCGTTACCGGAGCTATGGGAATTAAACGAAATGAAAGTAATCAAGTTACTATAAGAGGAGCTCGAAGTATTTCTGCGAATGATAAACCATTAGTTGTTATTGATGGTCAAGTTTCAACCGATGAAGCAATGAAACAATTACCTCCAGAAACCATAAAATCGGTTAATGTAATTAAAGGGCAGCAAGGGGGAGCGTTATATGGTGAGCAAGGTGCAAATGGTGTAATTGTTGTAACTACAAAACAAATGGGAGATTACACCTCCATCAACGAAAACCAACTCAATGTTTCTTTTGATATCGATATTCCGTATGATATCTTATCCAATGGAAAAGCACATTCAGTAGCATTAAAAGAAATTAAATTACCCGCTTCTTATAAATATTATGCGGCACCAAGGGTGGATAAAGAAGCCTTTTTATTGGCGGAGATCAATGATTATTCTAAATACAATTTGTTGCCGGGTGAAGCCAATATCATCTTTGAAGGCTTGTATGTAGGGAAAACCAACATCAATCCCAACCAAACGGCAGACACGTTAAGCTTGAGCATGGGAAGAGATAAAAAAATCTCCATCAAACGAGAAAAAGTAGTCGATAAATCGGGTACTAAATTCTTGTCTTCTTATAAAGAGCAAACGTTTACGTATGACATCACCCTAAGAAACAATAAAAAAGAAGACATTCAAATGACTTTGAAAGACCAATATCCGTTGAGTACGGATAAAGACATCACCATCGATTTATTGGACGACGGAAAAGCAAAAGTAAATGCCGAAACGGGCATCTTAACGTGGGAATTGAAACTCGCTCCCAATGAGACCAAAAAAATACGCATCAGTTATAAAGTGCGGTATCCCAAAGATAAAGTGATTGATAATTTATAATATATAGCCCCCGACTTGGGGGCTTATTTTTTGGCGTTCATTATCCTAATGACTACTCAAAAAAATAGTTGCTGGAGGGTCAGCAACGTTTCTGGGGGGTCAGAAACATTGCTGGGGGGCAAGCATGGTTGCTGGAGGGGTCAGCAATGTTGCTAGGGGGGCTTCCATTGTTGCTGGAGGTGTCAGCAATGTTGCTGGAGGTGTCAGCAACGTTGCTGAGGGGGCTTCCAACGTTGCTGGAGGCGTCAGCAACGTTGCTGGGCAGCTTGCAACATTGCTGGGGGTATTTTCAATTATTTTTTTGTTATTAAGAATAATAACAAAATCTCTAATTTACGGCGCCGGATTGGGATGCAACTCTTGAATTCTATTGATTGCACCTAAAAGTTCGGGAGATAAAACCACCTCAAAAGCATCGATGTTTTCTTTTAATTGCTCCATAGAGGTAGCTCCAATAATGGTTGCCATCACAAACGATTGTTGGTGTACAAACGCTTCTGCCATTTGCACTAAAGTCAAGCCATTAGCTTCCGCTAATTCTTTGTATAATCGGGTGGCTTTGGTAGCATTTTCGCCTGTATATCTGGTGAATTGAGGGAATTGTGCCATTCGATAATCGGGTTGTATTCCTTTTAGATATTTTCCAGTAAGCACTCCAAAAGCTAATGGCGAATAGGCTAATAACCCAACGTTTTCGCGCATACAAATTTCAGACAATCCTACTTCAAACAATCGATTCAATAAGGAATACGGATTTTGAATGGTTACAATTTTTGGTAAATTATGTTTATCACTTTCGTGTAAAAAACGCATGACACCATAAGGATTTTCATTAGAAACTCCGATATGTTTGATCTTTCCTTCCTTGATTAATCCATCATAAACGGATAATACTTCAAAGATATTATCTTGCCAGTTGGTGTCTATTTGTGTCAATCCGCGTTGTCCAAACATATTCATGATGCGCTCTGGCCAGTGCATTTGATACAAATCAACATAATCGGTTTGAAGATTTTTTAAACTCAATTCCACCGCTTCATGGATACTTTTTTTAGAAAAATCCAAAGGCTTTCTAATGTATTCCATTCCGCGATTGGGTCCTGCAATTTTCGTCGCAACCACTAACTTTTCTCTTTCGGATGCTCCAATTTTATGCAACCAACTCCCAATCTGTCTTTCGGTATTGCCAACAATATGTTCGTTGCCTCCAATAGGATACATCTCGGCAGTATCAATAAAATTAATCCCTCGTTCTACGGCATAATCCAATTGTGAATGGGCTTCGGCTTCAGAGTTTTGATTGCCAAATGTCATAGTCCCTAGGCAAATTTTACTTATTTTTAGATTGGTATTGGGAAGTGTTGTGAATTTCATTTTAAAAAAATTTGAATGACAAAAGTACATTTTCAAAATGAATTGCATGGATAACAATTGTTAAACAAAATAAAAAAGTTAAAACGCAACAACAATAAAATATTTACCTTTACCTTCAAAATAAATTCAATCCAATGAAAGCGCTATTACTTGAAGACGACATTATTCTCTCTAAAGAAATTATCAGTTTTCTAAAATCTATGAATATAGATTGTGATGCTGTTTTTGATGGCGAAGTCTTTTTTAGACAACAAAAATTAGACTCCTATGACATCTTTCTCTTGGATATCAATGTGCCCAAATTAAACGGATTGGATGTTTGTAAAAAAATTAGAACAACCGACACTGCCACACCTATTTTAATGCTGACAGCCTATCGGGATATTCAAGACAAAATGGATGCCTTTACAATTGGCGCCGATGATTATTTAGTAAAACCATTCCATTTTGACGAGCTTTACATCAGAATTTTAGCGCTTTTAAGAAGAAGTAGTGCTCCTCAAGAAAAAAAAGATGTTATTATCATAAAAGATTTAGAGATTAACACTAAAGAATTAAAAGTAAAACGCAACGGACAAGTAATTGAATTGACCCCAAAAGAATATCAATTATTGCTAATTCTGGCCAAAGCCAACGGTCGTGTTTTATCCAAACAAGCTATATCCGAACAAATTTGGGATGTTCATTTTGATAGTAATCTCAACACCATAGAGGTTTATATTAACTTTATTAGAAAAAAAATAGATAAAGACCACGCCGAAAAATTAATCCTAACCCGTTCTGGTTTTGGTTATTTCCTTAATGTAGACTAATCATGACGCTTAAAAGAAAAATTGCTATCAATGTTTCTATTGCCTTTTCCGTTTTATTTGGATTGGCCTCTACTTTTATTTATATCAGTTTTTCCACTTTTAGAAAAGAAGAGTTTAAAAACAGATTGGAAGAAAAAGCACTTTCAACAGCCAAACTATTGGTGGAAGTAAAAGAAATAGATGGTCAAATTCTAAAATTAATAAGTCAAAATAGAATTGATAGATTATACAAAGAGAAAACGTTGGTTTTTGATGGACAGTATAAACTTATTTACAACAGTTTAGATGATTCTAAAATTAGCTGGACAAAAAATGATTTGGTGAAATTAAACAATGAAAAATCTTATTTCATTGATAAAAATGGAAAAGAAACATTAGGTATTTTCTTTCCGTTTAAACAAGGTGATTATTATGTTCTTATTTCAGCGGAAGATATATATGGCTACTCTAAAATGGAATATCTTTTATATTCCTTAATTGTCACCTATTTTATTGGGGTTCTATTGGTGTGGATTTTTACTTACTTCTTTATAAAAAAACAACTAAATCCATTGGATGTTTTTCAGCAAAAAATTACTTCCATTTCGGCGAATGCCTTAAATGTTCATTTAGAAGAAAACAATAGTAATGATGAGATTAATTTATTGACTCAAGCTTTCAATAAAATGTTAACCCGATTGGAAAATGCTTTTACCACCCAAAAAGAATTTACGTCAAATGCCTCCCACGAATTATATACACCACTTACGCGGATTTCACTTCAATTGGAAAACCTTATCCATTCCGAAAAACATTCAGAAAATACCCTCAATTATTTAAAGTCGATAAACAATGATGTACATCAAATAGCCGATTTGATCAATTCGCTATTGTTACTGGCAAAAGTCAATAAAGAAAGTATCATAAAGACATTTGACAAGATTCGTATTGATGAAATTATTTTTGAAGCGAATGAACAAGTTAAAAAAATCAATGCCAATTTCAATTTAGATTTTGACATTCAAATTGCTGATGATATAGACAATCCTATGGAAGTTTTGGGCGTAAAACCATTATTAAAGATTGCCTTTACAAATTTATTAAAGAATGCCTGCCTCTATTCATCGAATAATAAAGCGCAAGTTATCATAAATCATATAGAGCAAAAAACAATAAAAGTAACTGTCAGCAACGAAGGCAAAACACTTACTTTGGAGGAGCAAAAGAAAATATTTGAACCTTTTATGCGAGGCGAAAATTCTATTCAAATACAAGGTTCCGGATTGGGGCTACCCATTGTAAAAAGAATTCTTGATTATCATAACGCTGCTATATGCTATCATACTATTGATGAAAATACCAATCAATTCGAAGTTTCTTTTTCGATTTAAGTTTTTTTTAAGCGTTTCATAAAGACTATTTAAGAAGCTAATCTCACTTTTGTACCATTAAAACTATACACAAAAATGAAAAAGCTAGTCTTTGGAACTTTTATTTTACTTTCAACGCACCTATTCTCTCAAAATATTTCGTTGCAAGACTGTGAAAGTCAGTTTCTAAAAAACAATCTTTATCTTCTGGCAAATCACTTTAATATTGATGCCGCACAAGCTCAAGTCCTTCAAGCTAAAACTTGGGACAACCCAAATATCGGGATAGAATTCAACGCATGGACACCTAATGGAGAAAAAAAATACTTCAATATTGGAAGTGCTGGAGAAAAATCAGCCTACATTCAGCAGTTAATTCATATTGGTGGTCAACGAAAAAATCAAATTAATATAGCCAAATCAAATGCTAAATTGGCAGAATTAGATTTTTCTATTTTAATGCAAGATTTGAAACAGCAGCTGCGAAATTCTTTTTTTACTATCTATTTTGACAATCAATCCATTAGTCAAATTGACAAACAATTAGCCAGTTTGAAAACATTGATAGACAACTATTCTATTCAAGAGAAAAAAGGAAATGTGTCTTTAAAAGATTTAATTCGATTACAAAATATTTATTTGGGATTAAAAACCAATCGTTCCGATTTGATGAACGAAATTATTGACAATAAGAAAACTTTAGAAGTTCTTATTAGTGACGGCAAAAATCAAGAGGTGGTTCCAACGCCAACCAAAGAGGAGTTAGACCTTTATAAAAAACCAATCTCTAATAATGTAGATGATTTGCAAAAAATGGCACTTCAAAACAGACCTGATTTACAAAAGGCGGTAAAAACAATTGAAGCCAACACTTGGAACTTAAAACTTCAAAAATCGTTAGCAATACCTGATGTTACCTTTGGTGCCACTTATGATCAATCCGGTGGAGCCTTTTCCAATCAAAGTAACTTAACAATTGGTATTCCTTTGCCATTGTGGAATACAAACAAAGGAAATATTAAAACGGCAAAAGCACAAGTGAGTCAAGCTGAAGTTCAAAAGAAAACGCAAGAAGTGGAAGTGAGCAGCCAAGTAAAATCGGCTTACTTAAAATATTTAGAACAAAAATCAAATTATGAGTTGGTCAATAGCAGTATTCCAACCGACCTAGAAATCGTTTTTAATGGAGTGTATGCTAACTTCTTAAAAAGAAACATCAGCATGCTAGAGTTTACCGATTTTTTAGAAAGTTATAATTCAAGTGTTCTTTCGCTAAACCAAATCAGTAAATCGTATATCAATTCGTGTGAAGAAATAAACCATTCCACGGCTTCAAAATTATTCTAATCTACATTTAAAAAAATAAATAAATCTTATGAAAAATAGTAATGTACTAAATAAAATTTGGTTACTAGTAGTCGTAATAGCCTTAGTAAGTTGCAATAAAAAAGAATCAGAAGACGCTAAAAAAGACGATTCTTTTATGATTACTGATGCGATGATGAAAACAACAACATTTGCTACCGCTCAAAATGAAACGTTGAAAAATGATTTGAAGTTTTTTGGAAAAATATCGGCTAATAAAAATAAACTTATAGAGGTTTTCCCAGTAGTAGGTGGAAATGTAGAAAAAGTAAACGTTGAGTTGGGTGATTATGTTCAAAAAGGACAAGTACTAGCGGTAATCAGAAGTACCGAAGTAGCTGGATATGAAAAAGATTACCAAGATGCAAAAAATGAAGTTATCGTTGCTCAAAACAATTTGAAAGTAACGCAAGAAATGTTCGAAGGAAAATTGAGTACAGAACGTGAAGTAATCGAGTCGAAAAGTAATCTTGAAAAAGCAAAATCTCAATTGAATAGATTGGAACAAAACTATAAAATATACAATCTAAAACCAGGGTCTATTTACCAAGTAGTTTCTCCAATAAGCGGATATATTATTCAGAAAAACATCAATCAAGATATGCAATTGCGTAGTGATAGAACGGATAATATTTTTGACGTTGCCGATACTAAAGATGTTTGGGCCATTGCCAATGTAAACGAAGGAGATATCAATCAAGTAAAATTAGGAATGCAAGCTAGCGTTTCTACCTTATCCAATTCGGATAAAAAGTTTTATGGAAAAGTAGATAAAATCTTTAAAATTATTGATCCTGAAACTAATGCAATGAATGTTAGAATTGTCTTAGACAATAACGCTTCCTTGTTGGTTCCTGAAAGCAAAGCAACCATTAACGTCTATTATAACGAAGACAAAAAAATGTTAAGCGTTCCTTCTACAGGGGTGATTTTTGATAACAATAAAAACTATGTCGTAGTTTATAAAGATCGCAAGCATGTTGAAATTAGAGAAGTACAAGTCTTTCGAGAAGTTGCAGGACAGACCTATATTTCATCTGGTTTAAAAGAAGGCGAGCAAGTTATTACACATAATCAATTGCTGTTTTACCAATCTTTATTGGCTAATTAGTTCAAGCAGTAACCATTTTTGGATTATAAAAAATTAAACCATGACAAAATTTATTAAAAATATTATTGCTTTCTCGCTCAAAAATAGGTTTTTTACCTTCTTTTGGGTTGGATTATTGGTGGTAATGGGATTCATTTCTTTTGAAAACATGCCTATTGAGGCATTCCCAGATGTTACGAATACTCAAATTATTATTATCACACAATGGAATGGTAGAAGTGCCGAAGAAGTAGAACGATTTGTAACCACTCCTATTGAACTATCAATGGCTTCGGTACAAAAAAAGACTAGCGTTCGAAGTACCACCATGTTTGGATTATCGGTAATTAAAATCATCTTTGATGATGGAGTTGATGATGCTTTTGCGAGAGCTCAAGTAAATAATCAATTGCGAACCGTCGATTTCCCAGATGGAATAAGCCCCGATGTACAACCTCCTTATGGGCCAACAGGTGAAGTATACCGCTATACTTTTGAAAGTAAAAATAGAGATTCCAGAGATTTATTAACGCTTCAAAACTGGGTTGTAGACAGAGCCCTTCGTTCTGTGCCCGGAGTTGCCGACATTAATGCCTTTGGAGGTCAAACAAAAATATTTGAATTAAGCATTGACCCAAGACGATTAGAAAAATATGAATTAACGCCGCTTCAAGTTTATGATGCCGTAAGCAAAAGTAATCTTAATGTAGGTGGTGATGTTATTGAAAAGAATGGGCAGGCTTATGTAGTGCGTGGAATTGGACTATTACAATCCATTCCTGATATTGAGAATATTATTGTCACTCAAGACAACGGAAATCCGGTGTTAGTAAAAAATCTAGCTCAAGTGGTTGAAAGCTCCATGCCACGTGTAGGTCAAGCAGGTTTAAATGAAAAAAATGACATCGTTGAAGGAATTGTCGTGATGCGTAAAGGAGAAAATACTCCTGAAGTACTGGCTAGAATCAAAGCAAAAATTAACGAATTAAACACTAAAATACTTCCTAAAGATGTAAAATTAGTACCGTTCTATGACAGAACAAGATTAATGGATTTCTGTTTGCATACCGTAATGCACAATTTACTAGAAGGAATCATTTTGGTGACGTTGATGGTATTGCTATTTATGGCCGATTGGAGAACGACAGTAACGGTTTCCA
>CAIRMK010000216.1 GCA_903879645.1 uncultured Bacteroidota bacterium | reverse complement strand
CATTATTGTTTTGAATTTCAAGTCTTGAATTGTTAATCGTTAAATGAAAATCACCTGTTCCCGCAGCATCTTCGCCATCACCATCTACATCTATTGCAAAAAGAGTGAGACTTGGATAGGTTAAGACTCCAGCCGAGCTAATATCTCTATCTGTTTTTGAATAAATTTCTGAAAGTGTGGGTGTCGTTAAATAAACTGTAGTTTGCCCATAAGATCTCAACCAATTACAACTAGTATTATCTTTAAGTATCAATTGATCACCCAACTGATTCACATCAATATTATCGATAATATTACTACCACTTTGCACTTCTACTTTAAATATATCTCCTTGCGAAATTACAACAGCAATTCCCTTGTATACTTTTATTCTCGAAAAAGGATTTACCGGAATAGTTCTTTTTACAATATCCCCTGTACTTTCAATACATTCACTTGGTTTTTCGCAAGAAATAAAGACCAAAAGGATACTTATTATTAAAATACTTTTTTTCATTAATTGCTTTTTATAATCTTACTCCAATTCCAAATTCCAATGCTTCAGCTTCAAACATATGTGTTTTCACCGAAAACCCTGCCGACAATTTTGGATTAATATAATATTTAAACCCAATCCTGTCATATAATGAAATAGTCTGTTTAAAAGGTTGATAAACATAATAACCTAATTGACCTTCAAGTGAAATTCTGTTAACTTTCAATTCATAACCAGCAAAAACACCTACTCGTTTATAATCAGTATTGGGGCGAATATTTTTTTCCGGAAAAGCAATGGACATATATTTAATATAATCTTTTAAATAATTAGTCAAAAAAAGTTCCGTACCTAGCTGTATAACACTTTTTCGATTCAATCGTTTATCTGCAAAAAAACCAATATGATAAAATGGATACTGACCACTACCAATCACTGGACTTTCACTAACTCCTGAACGAAGCACAAAATTATATTTAATAGATTCTCGATAACTTTTCTGTATTAAAGTGGTTTCGATAATTCGTTTTGTGATTTTAGAAAAATCATAATTCAATCCTAAATTGAACAATAATGTATTGATACCACTATTGGGTGTTTTAGTTCTTCCATTTGAAAAATGAGTAAACAATAAACCCGTTTGAAATCCAAATTTATCAATAATATTTTCTTTTTTGTAATACAATCCAATATTGGTATTAGCCATTAATGTCGAACCAAATGCCTTGTTTTTACTATTTGTCACTTTATTATAGGGATCGGTTGCATACCCTATCCCTTGGGATACTTTCAGTTCTAAATGTCTATTTAAAAAATAAAAATTATACAAAGCTCCTAAGCCATAAACTTTTCCAAGAAAATCATTATTGTAGTTTTGATATTCAAAATAAACTCCATAATCAGGAAAATTAAATGCTGATTGCCATTCACTTTTACCGTGAGTTTGTTTTATAAAACTCATTAATACTCCATCAGGATGACCTTGTAAATGATATAAATCAGTTGTATGAGGAATAACATTTCCTCTTAAAAAAGAAACTTCTATAGCATTACTATCTTTAATATCTTGACTAAAACCCGTCAAAGACATTAATAACACTAATAAACAAAACTTCCTCATCCTAAATTTTTTAAGTGGCACAAATATAAAAGAATATATTTGTTTTGAACTCGTTAAATTATAGTGTGAGAAAGTTTAACATTTTGATTTTGTAGTAAACCTAATTAAAAAACTTCCTTTGCAATAGCCTTAATATTATCAGCTTTTCCCATAGAATAATAATGTAATACGGGAATTCCAGCAGCAACTAATTCTTTACTTTGTTGTAGACACCACTCAATGCCAATTTGTTTTACATGATCATTGTCTTTGGCTTTTACAACCGCCATAATCAAATCGTCTGGAATTTCTAAACTAAATCGATGTGGAATTAAATTTAATTGTTTCTTGGTAGCAATAGGTTTCAATCCTGGAATAATTGGGACTGTAATTCCAGCTATTCTACATTTATCAATAAAATCGAAGAATTTTTTATTGTCAAAAAACATTTGAGTTATAATGTATTCTGCTCCATTTTTAATTTTTTCTTTTAAAAAATGAATGTCACTATCTAAACTTGGAGCTTCCATGTGCTTTTCAGGATAACCAGCAACACCTATACAGAAATTTGTTTTAGCTGAATTTTTCAAGTCTTCATCCAAATAAATTCCATTATTTAAATTGCTAATTTGAGTAACTAATTCTGATGCATATTCATTTCCTTCTTTTTCTGGTTTAAAATAGGTTTCATTTTTCAAAGCATCACCTCGAAGCGCAACAACATTGTCAATTCCAAGAAAATCCAAATCAATCAATAGATTTTCTGTATCTTCTTTAGTAAACCCGCCACACAAAATATGAGGAATAGCATCTACCGAATATTTATTCTGAATCCCTGCACAAATACCTACAGTTCCTGGTCGTTTTTTTACAACTTTCTTTTGCAACAAACCACTTGGAAGCTCTTTAAACTCATACTCTTCACGGTGATAAGTTACATCGATAAATGGTGGTTTAAATTCCATCAATGGGTCTATACTATCAAAAATAGATTGGATATTTTGCCCTTTTAAAGGAGGTAGAATCTCAAAAGAAAATAATGGTTTTCCTTGAGCATTTTCTATATGTTGAGTTACTTTCATTTTGTTATTTGTTGTCTGTTTTTAATCCGCAATATTTGGCGAAAGCCATTTTGTTGCCATTTCAGTAGAAATTCCTCTACGTTTAGCATAATCTATTACTTGATCTTCCTTAATTTTTCCTAGTCCGAAATATTTACTTTCAGGATTAGCAAAATAATATCCCGAAACCGACGCTGCTGGCCACATTGCCATACTTTCGGTTAAGGTTACTCCTATTTCTTGTTCTGCATTTAATAATTTCCAAATGGTTGGTTTTTCTAAATGGTCGGGACATGCAGGATAACCTGGTGCTGGACGAATTCCTTTGTATTCTTCGTTAATCAAATCTTGATTCGACAAACTTTCATCAGAGGCATAACCCCAAATTTCTTTACGAACTTTTAGGTGTAAATATTCTGCAAATGCTTCTGCTAATCTATCACCAAGCGCTTTTACTAAAATGGAATTGTAATCGTCTAATTGTTTTTCAAATTCAGCTGCTTTTTCGTCAACTCCAAAACCTGTTGTCACACAAAAACAACCGATATAATCTTGTTTTCCAGAATCTTTTGGTGCGATGAAATCAGCTAATGCAATGTTTGGAGCGCCTGTCGTTTTTTGAGATTGTTGTCTTAAAGTTAGAAATTGGAAGCTGGAAGCTGGAAGTTGAACATCAATATCATCATCATTAATTTGATTTGCTGGAAATATTCCTAGAATACCTTTCGCTGTTAACCATTTTTCTGAAACGATTTGGCTTAACATTTTTTGAGCATCTTCAAACAAATTGGCAGCTTGTTCTCCAACAACTTCATCAGTTAAAATCGCTGGATATTTTCCGTGTAATTCCCACGATTGAAAGAACGGCGTCCAATCGATGAAATCAACTAATTCGGAAAGTTCTACTTCTATGGTTTTGGTTCCGATGAAATTTGGTTTTACTGGATTGTAATGGTTCCAATCCAATTGTAATTTGTTTTTACGTGCTTCTTCGATGGAAAGATAATTTTTATCTCTGCTTCTATTCAAATAGCCTTCACGCAAATTATCGTATTCTTCTCTAATAGCTTTTGCATAGCCTTCTTTGGTTTCTGCTTGCAACAAATTACTCGCTACTGTTACGGCACGTGAAGCATCGTTTACGTGAACTACAGTTTCTTTGTATTCTGGAGCAATTTTCACAGCAGTATGCGCACGAGAAGTCGTTGCACCACCAATCATAATTGGGATTTTGATGTTTAGTTTATCTAATTCTTTGGCCAAATAAACCATTTCGTCTAATGATGGCGTAATCAATCCGCTAAGTCCAATAATATCTACCTTGTGTTCAATCGCCGCTTGAATGATTTTTTCTGGTGGCACCATCACTCCTAAATCTATGATTTCAAAGTTATTACAACCCAAAACTACGGCTACAATATTTTTTCCGATATCGTGAACATCGCCTTTTACTGTTGCCATTAAAACTTTTCCTGCCGAAGAAGATTTTCCGTCTTTTTGAGCTTCAATAAATGGTAATAAATAAGCAACTGCTTTCTTCATTACACGAGCCGATTTCACTACTTGAGGCAAAAACATTTTTCCGCTTCCGAATAAATCACCAACAACATTCATTCCTGCCATTAAATTTACTTCGATAACTTCGATTGCTTTTTCAGAAGTTACTCTTGCTTCTTCAACATCAATTTCTATAAATTCATCTATTCCTTTTACTAAAGAATGTGTTAATCGCTCTTGAACGGAACCATTGCGCCATTCTTGAATTGCTTTTTCATTGGTTTTGAAATCACCTTTGAAAGTTTCTGCTAAATCTAATAATCTTTCGGTGGCATCGTCTCTTCTGTTCAATAAAACATCTTCCACGTGTTCCAAAAGAATTGGGTCAATTTCGTCATAAATCTCAAGCATTTCTGGATTTACAATTCCCATGGTCATTCCGTTTTTGATGGCATGATAAAGAAAAGCTGAATGCATTGCTTCACGCACTTTGTCATTTCCACGGAACGAAAATGAAACATTACTCACTCCTCCAGAAATATTAGCATACGGCAGATTTTCACGTATCCATTTTGTGGCTCTGAAAAAATCTAATGCGTTTAATTTATGTTCGTCCATTCCTGTGGCAACAGGAAAAATATTGGGGTCAAAAATTATGTCTTGCGCTGGGAAATGAACTTCATTAACCAAAATATCATAACTTCTTTTACAGATTTCGATACGTCTTTCGTAAGTATCGGCTTGACCATCTTCATCAAAAGCCATAACAATTACAGCAGCACCATATCTTTTTATCAACTTGGCATGATGAATAAAGGCTTCTTTCCCTTCTTTAAGCGAAATGGAATTTACAACACCCTTTCCTTGGATCACTTTCAATCCAGCTTCAATGATTTCCCATTTAGAACTATCAATCATCACCGGAACACGAGCAATATCGGGTTCAGCAGCAATAAGATTTAAGAATTTGGTCATGGCATAAACACCATCCAACATTCCTTCATCCATATTGACGTCTATGACTTGCGCACCTCCTTCTACTTGTTCTCTAGCAACAGAAAGAGCTTCATCATATTTTTCTTCTTTAATTAATCGAAGAAATTTACGCGAACCCGTAACATTAGTACGTTCTCCTACATTCACGAAAATTGAGTTTTCATCAACGAAAAGCGGTTCTAAACCTGAAAGCTGTAAATTTATTTTATTTGTTCTTGACATTTTTATTTTATTTTGACACAAAGGCGCAAAGACACAAAGTTTATTTTTAGTTTTGATACGAATTTCACGAATTTAATTTGTGAAAACCTGTGTAATTCTAGGTTTGAATTCTGAAGCAACATCTGCAATTGCTTTGATGTGCTCGGGTGTTGTACCACAACATCCACCAATTATATTAACTAAATTATCTTTTAGATATTCTCTTATTAAAGCTTGCATTTCCAAAGGTGTTTGGTCGTATTGTCCGAATGCATTTGGTAAACCTGCGTTTGGATGTGCCGAAATATTCAATTGAGTATTCATTGCCAAGCGTTGCAAATAAGGTTTTAATTGATCAGCTCCAAGAGCACAATTGAAACCTATACTTAATAATGGAATATGTGAAATGGATATTAAAAACGCTTCAACTGTTTGACCAGAAAGAGTTCTTCCCGAAGCATCGGTAATTGTTCCTGAAACCATTACTGGAATATCAATATTTCTATCCTCTTTTACTTCTTCAATGGCGAAAAGTGCTGCTTTAGCGTTTAGTGTATCGAAGATTGTTTCTACCAATAAAACATCGCAACCTCCATCAATTAATGCTTCCACTTGTTGTTTGTAAGCAACTTTTAAATCGTCAAATGTTACAGCACGATAACCTGGATCGTTTACATCTGGTGACATGGATGCTGTTCTGTTTGTTGGTCCGATAGAACCGGCTACAAAACGTGGTCTGTCTGTGAATTCATCGGCTACTTCTCTAGCTATTTTAGCAGATTCATAGTTTAACTCATAAACTAAATCTTCCAGATGGTAATCTGCCATTCCTATTGTGGTTCCTGAAAATGTGTTGGTTTCTACAATATCAGCACCTGCTTGAAAATACAAGCGATGAACTTGTTTTACAGCTTCTGGTTGTGTTATGGAAAGTAAATCGTTATTTCCTTTTAACGGATGTGGAAAATCTTTAAAACGCTCACCACGAAAATCTTCTTCAGAGAAGTTGTTGCGTTGTAACATCGTTCCCATTGCTCCGTCTAGAACTAGGATTCTTTCTTTGATTGCTTGTTGTATTTTTAACATATTTTTATTTTGTCACTTTAGATTCTGCAAAACTACTACTTTAGTTAGCCTTTTTCTAAAATTATTTTAATGCTTGATCTAAATCTTTTATAACATCGATTACTGTTTCGAGCCCTACAGAAACTCTAACCAAACCATCAGTAATACTTACTGCCAATCTTTCTTCAACAGTTAATTTACTATGTGTTGTTGAGGCTGGATGAGTTACAATGGTTCGGGTATCACCAAGATTTGGAGATAAAGAACAGAGTCGGATTTTGTCTAAAAACTTTCTTCCAGCTTCGATTCCTCCTTTAATTTCAAAGGCTATAATGTTTCCTCCTAAACGCATTTTCTTCTTTGCAATTTCATGTTGCGGATGCGATTTCAAGAAGGGATATTTCACCACTTTTACATTAGGATGATTTTCTAAAAACTCTGCTACTTTCAAGGCATTCTCACAATGTTTTTCGACACGAACGGCTAAAGTTTCTAAACTTTTAGATAAAACCCAAGCGTTAAATGGAGACAATGATGGTCCTGTATTTCTTGCAAATAAATAAATCTGACGAATTAAATCTTCTCTTCCAACGGCTACGCCGCCAAGAACTCTGCCTTGTCCGTCGATTAGTTTTGTTGCTGAATGAACTACTAAATGTGCCCCAAACTTAATAGGTTGTTGAATGTATGGTGTAGCAAAACAATTGTCGATGATTAAAATCAAGTTATGTTTTTTGGCAATTGTGCCTAACAATTCCAAATCAATAATATCTACCGCTGGATTAGTTGGCGATTCGGCAAATAAAATTTTGGTATTGGGCTTAATGAAATTTTCAATTGTTTCTGGTTTGTTTATATCAAAATAGGACGTTTCAATATTCCATTTTGGGAAATAAGTTGTAAACAAAGCATGTGTAGAGCCGAAAACACTTCCAGCAGAAACAATATGATCACCTGAATTTAGTAAAGCGGCAAATGTAGAATAGATAGCCGCCATTCCTGTTGCAAAAGCATAACCAGCTTCAGCACCTTCCATTTTACAGATTTTTTCAACAAATTCGGTTGTATTCGGATTACTAAAACGGCTATAAATATTACGCTCTTTTTCTTCTGCAAAAGAAGCTCGCATATCTTCGGCATCTTCAAAAACAAAACTTGATGATAAATACAATGGAACAGAATGTTCTAAATATTGTGTTCTTTCTAATTGGGTGCGGATAGCTTGGGTTTCAAATCCAAATTCTTGTTCGCTCATAATTCAATGTCATTTAAAATTACTTTATATTTTATGGTTGCCGTTGGCTCTAATGTTTTAGAAACTGAACAGTATTTATCAAATGATAATTCAACTGCACGGATTGCTTTTTCGGCGTCAATTTTACCTTCTAACAAAAAGACTACTGTAATTTCTTTAAAGGGTTTGGCTTCTTCAATTTGAACACGGTCACCTTCTACTTCTACTTTGAAAGAAGTAATCTCTTGTCGTTGCTTTTTCAAAATAGAAATCACATCAATAGAACTACATCCTGCAACAGCCATCAAGATTAATTCCATTGGGCTTGCACCTAAATCATCTCCTCCAAATTCGGAACGGTTATAAATATCTACAATATGTCCACGTTCATTTTTTAGTTGAAAGTGGTAGTTTTCATTTACTCTGTTAAGTGTTATTTTCATAATTTATCCTTTGTCTGACAATCTTAAAATATCTCCAAAAACTCCTCTAGCTGTCACCGCAGAACCTGCACCTGCACCCTGAATTACAATAGGTCTATCACCATAGGATTCTGTGTAAATTTCAAAAAACGAATCAGAACCTTTTATTCCTCCCAAGGTAGTATCAGCGGGAACAGAAACTAGTTTTACTTCAAGATTTCCTTTGTCATTTTGTAAATCTCCTGATAATTCACCAATGTAACGAAGCACATGGTTTGGTTTTTGTTCGTTCTTTATTTTAGAATAAATCGGATCAAATTCTTTTAGTTTGGTCAAAAAATCTGAAACACTTCCTTCTCGTAAATGCTCTGGAATCAGGTTTTGTATTTGCACTTCGTCAAATTCATTTTGCAAATCCAATTCTCTAGCTAAAATTAATAATTTTCTGCCCACATCATTTCCACATAAATCTTCTCTTGGATCTGGTTCAGTATATCCATTATCAATTGCTTCTTTTAATATTTGACTGAAAGGAACTTCTTTTGATGAAAAATTATTAAACAAATAACTCAAAGTACCAGAAAAAACACCTTTTATTTTTGTGATATTTTCTCCTGAAAGGTGCAATAATTTAATAGTATCAATAAGAGGCAATCCAGCACCTACATTAGTTTCATACAAATAGCTTTTTTGGTTGTCAGACACAGTTTTTCTTAATTCTTTATAAAAACTATAGCTTAATGTATTGGCAACTTTATTGGATGAAATCAAATCAAAACTACTTTCTGCAAGTGGAATATAATTGTTTACAAATGTGGCACTTGCCGTATTGTCTATTGCAATTAAATTCTCTAGATGATTGGCATTTGCGTAAGCAATAACATCTTCTATTGTGTAGGAAATTCCATTTTCTTGAATGTCATTTTTCCAATTTTGATTGGCTCCATTTTTATTTAAAAGAACTTTTTTAGAGTTTGCAATAGCAAAAATATTCAATTTAATATCCTTTCTTTTTTCAATATTTTCAGACGATTCTAATATTTGATTAATTAAAGTTCCTCCAACTGTTCCATGACCAAAAATGGCGATATTTATTTTTTTAGTAACTCCAAAAATTTCTCCATGTATTACATTTAGAGCTTTATTTAATTCAGGTTTTTTAACGACTAAACTGACATTTTTTCCTGTAATAGTATTGTTGAATAGAATAGGAATTATTTTGTTTTTTATCAATGCAGTATAAGGTTTGTGAAAAGTGCTCAAATCTTGCCCAATTATCGAAATTACAGAAACATCATCGGTAATAGATATTTTATTTACATCTTTGGAATAAAAGTCATTTTCAAATTCTTTTTCCAATTCTATCATCGCTTTAGTGGCCTTGTCGGCTGCTACTACAAGACCAATTCCTCTTTCAGACGAGCCTTGAGAAATGATACTTACACTAATATCATTATCACCCATCACTCTGAAAATACGAGCATCCACACCCGATTTGCCTAACAAACCACGCCCTTCTAGATTCACTAAAGAAACATTTTCGAGTACAGAAAGTGTTTTTATACCTTCTTTACTTGAATTTGAAGTAATTAAAGTTCCTTGATTTTCGTTGTTGAATGTATTTAAAATACGAAGCGGAATGTTTTTTTCTACCAATGGTAGAATTGTTTTGGCATGCAAAATGGTGGTTCCAAAATTGGCCAATTCGTTAGCTTCATTGAAAGATAGATGGCTAATTTTTTTAGCATCCAAAACCAAATCAGGGTTGGCTGTATAAATTCCATCAACATGAGTATAGTTTTGCAATTCTTCGGCATCTACAAAATTGGCTATAAGTGAAGCTGTATAATTGCTGCCATTTCTACCTAAAGTAGTAGTTTCGTTATTAGTGTTCGACCCAATAAAACCTGTGATAACTTTGATACCAGCGTCTTTATTTTGTTTAAAATATTGAACGACATTTTTCTTGGAGAGTTGCTCCAAAGGTAGCGCATCTCCAAATTTAGAATCTGTTTTGATCAATTCTCTTGAATCGGTTAAGATTGCTTTGATTCCTTTTTCAACCAACAGACTTGTAAGCAACTTTGCAGAAAGCAATTCTCCGTGAGCCAATACTTGATCTTTTGTTTTAGAACTATAGTCACCTATTAAACTTACTCCTTCAAAAAGTTTGTCTAATTTTTCGAAATCCTCTGACAAATCTATTGAAGTATATTTGTCTTGTTGGTATTTTTTAAAGCTTTTCAACAAAGGTTTGTAATTTCCATTTTTAGAAGCAATAGTAAGAATATCTTCTAATTCATCTGTTGCATTTCCTCTAGCAGAAACTACTACTGCAATATTTTCGCCTTTATTTTTTTTGTCAATTATAATATCAATTACTTTATCAATTCCTTCACCATTAGAAAGTGATTTACCTCCAAACTTTACTATTTTCATTTTATTTTTTTTGTTTTTAAAAACCACATCTAACAGGTCGTCTAACTGTTCATATTCCATCAAAAAAGCATCATGACCATGTTGAGAATCGATTTCGCTATAGAATACATTATCTTTAAATTTCTTAATCAATTGATAGGTATCTCTATTTTCATTTGCAGTGAAAAACAAATCAGAGTTAATTCCTATAATATAAATATTTGCCTCTATTGCAGAAATAATTTTCTCAAAAGAAGACCGATTTCTTGTAATATCTATTGTTTTCAGCAACTGATTCATCATTTTATATGCAGAAAGTTGAAAACGCTGCTGTAGTTTTTCTCCATGATGATTTAGCCAACTCTCAACTTGAAACGAATCTAATGAATCGTTAGAAGTTCGTTGAAATTTTTCTTTAAACGATTCTGGAGTTCTATAACACATCATGGCATGAATACGAGCGTCTTCAATGGGTTGTGATGAATTATTTAATATTTTTTCTTGCAAATAACAATTAGCAATCAACCAATCGGTTGATTTCCAATCGGAAGCAATTGGGATAAAGTTTTTTGTGATTTTAGGCTCTAATGCAATCATTTCCCAAGCAATTCCACCTCCAACAGATCCTCCAATTAAGGCAAATAATTGTTTTATATCCAAAATTTGAATTCCCAAGATAAAAAGACGTGCTACATCTCTAGTAGTAAAATCTAAATAATTTTCTATAATATTTCCTTCAAAACCATTTCCAGGAACATTAAATGCAATTATTGTGTATTTTCTGGTATCAATAGTTCTATCAACACCAATTAAATCGTTCCACCAACCATTTTCCCCAACAACTTGAGAATTTCCTGTTAAGGCATGATTTACCATAACAATAGGTGCAGTGTTTAATTTCATTCCAAAAACTTGATAGCTTAAAGAAACAGAAGTGTATACACCGCCGTTTTCGGTAGTGAAATTTTTAATACTGATATGATTGAGATTGTCTTTCAATTTCTAACTCTTTTTAAATTTTATAAGGAAATATTAAAAAAGAAAAACTAGAAATGACTAGGAAATTCTTGTGTTATCTTCTCTTGTCCAAAAGACGAGATAGAATGTAGCACCTTCTACAATTGTAGGGTTGCTAAGCTTTCGTTGGGTCTATTCCCTCCAGCTTTCTTTATAACATTTCAATAAGTAAAATGAACTTAACGGTGCAAATTTAGATTATTTTTCTAACAATAAAAATTAATTAGATTATTTTTCTTGTTTTTATTTAAATAAGCACGATTATTAGATAATTTTTCTGTTTAAAATTAAAATAAACATTAAAAAATCTATTAAACGAAAGATATTCAAGTTTTTATCAGTAAGATATATAAAAAATAGTTATATAATAATTTGCAATTCAAATTGATTTCATACATTTGCATTCGAAATAAAGAGGAAAAATTTGAACTGATTGCAACCTCGTTAAAAAATGCTAAAGCAGAAACTCTCCTTTAGTATTTCCTTGCAATTTTCTTTTTTTCTTCACTAAAATTAATTTTAAAATAAATTATATTATGGCTTATTTATTTACGTCAGAATCAGTGAGTGAAGGACACCCAGACAAAGTAGCTGATCAAATTTCAGACGCATTAATTGACAACTTTTTAGCATTCGATCCAGAATCAAAAGTAGCTTGTGAAACATTAGTTACTACTGGACAAGTTATTCTTGCAGGAGAAGTAAAATCAAACACTTATTTAGATGTTCAAACTATTGCAAGAGATGTAATCAAAAAAATTGGTTATACTAAAAGTGAGTATATGTTTGAAGCAAATTCTTGTGGTGTTTTATCTGCTATTCATGAACAATCTGCCGATATTAATCAAGGAGTTGATAGAGCTAGCAAAGAAGAACAAGGCGCTGGTGACCAAGGAATGATGTTTGGTTATGCAACTAATGAAACTGAAAACTATATGCCTTTGGCTTTAGATTTATCTCACGCTTTATTAATTGAATTGGCTAATTTGAGAAGAGAAAATTCTGAAATTACTTATTTACGCCCAGATGCAAAATCGCAAGTAACTTTAGAATATTCAGATGATAACAAACCGCAACGAATTGATGCTATAGTTATTTCTACACAACATGATGATTTTGCTCCAGAAGCAGAAATGTTAGCAAAAATTAAAAGCGATTTGATTTCAATTTTGATTCCAAGAATTAAAGCTAAATATCCACAATACGCACACTTCTTTAATGATGACATCACCTACCATATTAATCCAACAGGTAAATTCGTAATAGGTGGACCTCATGGTGACACCGGATTAACTGGAAGAAAAATTATTGTAGATACTTATGGTGGAAAAGGAGCTCACGGTGGAGGTGCTTTTTCTGGAAAAGACCCAAGTAAAGTGGATAGAAGTGCTGCATATGCTACACGTCATATTGCAAAAAACTTGGTTGCTGCCGGATTATGTGATGAAATTTTAGTTCAAGTTTCTTATGCTATTGGAGTAGCAAAACCAACCTCTATTAATGTTGTTACTTATGGAACTTCTAAAGTAAATTTAACAGATGGAGAAATTAGTAAAAAAGTGGAAGCTATTTTTGATATGCGTCCATACTTTATTGAGCAACGCTTGAAATTGAGAAATCCAATTTATAGTGAAACTGCTGCATACGGCCATATGGGAAGAAAACCAGAAACAGTTACCAAGACCTTTAAAACTCCAAATGGAGAAAGTAAAACAGTAACCGTTGAATTGTTTACTTGGGAAAAATTAGATTTTGTAGACCAAGTTAAAACTGCTTTTGGAATTTAAAAATAGTTGTCTTTTTTGAAATTTATCTTTAAAAGCTATTTATAAAACATCAATAGAATGAGTAAAACCATACTATTGTATTAATGAAAAAGCACTACCATTAAATATAAATTTTAAATCTAAAAAAAATCTGTTTAGTATTAAAACTAGACAGATTTTTTTTGAAGTGCGCATTCAAAAATGATGTTAAAACATATTTTATGATGCTTTTTACATCAAAAATGTTGAGTATATTACAAAAAAACCGCTTGATCATTGACCAAGCGGTTTTTCAATATTTTAACATCTAGTTATTTTCGCTTCATTAGTAATTTTGTCACTACTGGAACTGTTGTAATTAAAATAATACCAATAACAATAAATTCTATGTAATGTTTTAAATCGATACCCAATTTTTCTTTGAATAATTCATACAAATAATGACCTGCAAAAGTCATGGTAAACGACCATAAAATAGATCCTAAAATGGTAAAGAACATGAATTTCTTTTTATCCATTTCTACAATTCCCGCCACCACAGGAGCAAAAGTTCGTACTATTGGTAAAAACCGAGCAAAAACAATGGCTTTTGTTCCATATTTATCAAAAAAATCTTTCGATTGAAAGAGGTATTTTTTCTTAAAAAAGAAACTGTCTTCTCTTTTAAATAGATAGGTGCCACTTTTAGAACCTACCCAAAAACCTAGTATATTTCCAAAAATACCCATCAAAGATATTAATGAGGCAAGAAAAGTTACATTCCAAAAATCACTTCCAGTGGAAAACTCCTTCATTAACGATTCACTATAGATTCCACAAAGGAATAATAAACTATCTCCAGGAAGGAAAAACCCAGCTAGCAATCCCGTTTCGGCAAAGACAATGAAAAGCACCACATACAATCCAATTTTTATTCCTCCTATTTCTAAAAGAATATAGAATTCGGGATTAAAAAGTTGTTTCCAATCGAAATGAGTCATATATTTTTTGGGTAAAATTCAGTTTGTGAAAGTACTTATAATTACGTTCCCCCACAATTAATATTTTATTATTTTCTTTCGTATAAACAACAATTGGGAAGTTTTTCATACGCTTCTTTAGTTGCTTTTTCATCATCCGCATCATGACCCGCTTTGGCAATGGCATTTTTCACGTCTAATAAAGAACTTTTTTCTTCATTCAAAATCAAACTTAACTGATGCGTTTCTGCATTCCAAATCGCCGACTTAACCCCTGTAACTGAATAAGCGGCTTTTTGAATTCGACGCTGACATTGTTCGCAATTTCCATTTACTTCAATAGTATATTTCGCATTCTTATTTTTTTTCTCTTGTGCTTGAGTTGAAAAGGTTACAATTAGTAACAACATTCCTAAAACTACATTTTTCATTTTTATTTATTTTAATTGTTATTTTATTTTATATCGTAAGCCAGCATAATACATTTGACCAAAAACTGGGGCATATATTATTGAAGTGTCAAAAGTGGGTCCGAATGGATTATTAGCTCCTAATATAGCTTTTTCTTGTCGGTAATTTCCAATATTTTCTCCTCCAATATACACCTCAAAAACAGTGGAAAAAGTTCTAGTTATTTGCATATTCATCACAGCAAATGATGGTGAAAATCTGGTTAATCTGTCAATTGTCGGATTACTTGCTGTATTCGGTAATTGTTGTTTTCCCAACCAGTTTAAAGTGTAATCAAATTTCCATTGTTTTCCTTTTGATTTAACATGGGTTTCATATTCTAAATTTCCAAAAAAACGATGCTTGGCTTGCAAAGGTCTTTGATAAGTTCCAGATAAATAATCAGTAGAAATATCATAATATTTGTAAGCTGTTCGTAAGTTCAAATGTTTTATAATTTCATAATTGAAATCCAGTTGAAAACTATTAGCATAGGATTTCCCTTTTAAATTATAGAACAAAACCTCTTGTGCAGACTGAAAGAGGTCTACTATAGCTTGATTTTGGAAATCAGTTCTATAAAAATCTAAAGTGACATCGGCTGCTTTTCCAAACATCAAAAAGTTTTGAGTAAAACTAAAACCATAATTCCAAGCAATCTCAGGATTTAAACCATAGATTTTTCCATTGGAATCTAAAACAGAAAAAGTCCTTGAACTTGCAAAAAGATTTTGATTTTCAGCATAAATATTTGCGGCACGTTTGCCTCTTCCTGCAGAAAATCGAAGTACTGCTTTTTCCCAAGGGTTGTAACGAACATGTATTCTTGGTGTTGCAAAGACCCCTAATCTATTGTGATAATCAACCCTTCCCCCTAAAATCAAACTGAATTTATCGTTATTGTCATAGGTATACTCAAAGAAACCACCAACTGAATTATCGATTCGACTAACATCTTCAAGATTGACAAATTCAGCATATTTATCGTATGTGAAATTCAATCCAGTAACAAATTTGTGCATTGTATTATTAATTATCGAATTGAATATCAAATTTGAATAATAACTTTGTTGCTTGATAGTATATTGATTCAACCCAAAATACGAATCTTGATTGTGGTTGCTATAGGCATTTTGAAATCCAATACTTTGATAGGGCATATCTTTAAACACATAACCAACTTTTGATGTAAAATCAAACCGGTTGGTATTGATTTCAGAACCCCAATAATTAGTAGTTAACTTATCCCTGTTTTTATCAAAATCCAATTGACCTGTTTGCTTATCATCTTTCATATATTTAAAATTGATAAATGAAACCCAACCTGTTTCTGGATTGGAATATTGCCAACGATTGACCATATTTACTTGTTTACCCAACGGATTATCTAAAAACCCATCGTGATTCATATCATTTTTAACCGAACGTTCATTGCCATGAAGATACAAACTAGTGGCCCAATGATCAGAAACTTTGTTATTAAAATGGGTATTCAATTCAAATCGCGAATCGGAAGCACCATATACATTCAAAAAAAACGGAATGTCTTTCATCGGCTTTATTAATTCCGTATTAATCTGACCTGAAATACTTTCATAGCCATTAACAACGCTTCCAGCTCCTTTTGTGATTTGAATACTTTCTACCCAAGTACCCGGTGTAAATGATAATCCATAAGCTTGAGAAGCCCCACGAATTGAAGGAATATTTTCTTCCGTTATCATAAGATAGGGAGAAGTCAACCCTAACATTTTTATTTGTTTCGTCCCTGTTAATGCATCCGAAAAATTGACATCAATAGAGGGATTGGTTTCAAAGCTTTCAGCCAAATTACAACATGCTGCTTTTAGTAATTCTTTACTAGATACTACGGTAGTATTGGCTGTCGTTTTAAGTGATTTTCTTATTCCTTTTTTAGCGTTTACTATTTTAACCGTATCCAATTTTACTTGTGCATATGTTATCGAAGAAATCACTAACATTAGAAATAATGTTATTTTTTTCATTGTAATAAAATTTAATTGTTATTCATAAAACTTTTGATGCTCCAAAAGAATAGAGAATCTGACATGAAGTCCAATTAAATTAAGAGTAAAAAGTATATTGGCTGTACAAGAGGTATAATGGCGGTGCATTCGCATCGCAGTAATAAGTAGTAATTTCTCTTGGTTTGAAGTTGAAAACATCTCTAAAAATAACCGGTTTCCATTCGCTAAAAAACAGAATAGAATTCACATCCAAAGAAGAAATCTTGACCGTAATTTGATCGGATTTCTCATTGGATTTGATGATTTTATTTTTGCAACATTTAGACTTTTTCTCAATCTTACCACAACAATTTTTCTCAATTTCTTGAGAATTTGATGCCGTGTTTATTGAAACTGACGCGATCTCATTGTCACAATAATGCACATTAAAAGCCAATCCCAAGTTGGAAACCAACAAGAAAAAAGTCAATAATAAATTTATGTGCTTTTTAAAATTCATAGCGCAAATATAATTAAACAGTCAGTGTTCTGATGCAAATCTATGTTAAAAGTTTACAATTCAAACGCTTGTCCCATTATAGGAACAGTACAATCAAAATTGAATTTATCTTGTATTTTAATTCGAAGCTCATCGGCAGGTTGGTTTTCACCATGAACGATAAACACTTTTTTAGGTTTATTTTCCAATGTCGAAAGCCAATTCAACAAATCAGTTTGGTCACCATGAGCAGATAATCCTTCAATTTCAACAATATTGGCTTTTACATCATAGTATTTTCCTCTGATTTTTAAGTCGGTTGCACCTTCAAGCAATTTTCTTCCCCGAGTTCCTTCTGCTTGATATCCTACAATAATTACGGTTGTTTGTGGCAAACCAATGTATCGTTCTAAATAACTCAATACTCTACCTCCCGTAATCATTCCGCTAGCGGCTATGACCACTTTAGGTTGTTTATCATAAATAGTAGCAATCGTTTCTTGATAATCTGAAATCATAGAAAACATTTTACACATAGCTATACAATCTTCATCCGATAATTTATGCCATTTTTTATTATTTTGAAAGATTTCCAACACACTAATTCCCATTGGGGTATCAATAATGTAAGGAATGTTTGGAATTTTATCCTCCTCTTTCATTTGCCACAACAAATACATAATTGTTTGCGCACGCTCTACTGCAAAACTCGGAATGATTACAGTTCCTCCTTTAGAATAGGTGGTATTGATATAGGTTTCTAATAATAATTTTACATCTTCATCGGGATGAATTCTGTTTCCATAAGTACTTTCTAAAAAGATATAATCAGCCTGTTTAGGTTTTGTTGGTGCATACATCAACACATCGTCATCGCGACCAATATCTCCAGAAAAAACAAGGGTTTTACCTTCTAGCGTTACCGCAATCGAACAAGCTCCAAGAATGTGTCCGGCGTTACTAAAAACAACCGAAATTTCGGGATCTATATTCACCATTTCATTTTCTTTAATCACTCGAAAATAAGGAAACGTACTTTCTGCTTGAGTCACATCATACAAAGGCTCTGCAACTTCATGTTTAGAATAATTGCCTTCATTGGCTTGATGGGCTTCTTCCTCTTGAATTTTGGCACTGTCCAACAAGATTAATTTTGCAATTTCTTTGGTGGGATTAGTGCAATATATTTTCCCTTCAAATCCTTGATTGACTAATCGTGGTAACCAACCACAATGATCTAAATGTCCGTGAGTCAACAAAACAAAATCAATGGTAGAAGGCAAAATTGGAAGTGGTTCCCAATTGAGTTCTCGCAAGGATTTAATCCCCTGAAATTGTCCACAATCAATTAAAATTCGAATACCTTTACTTTCTATTAGAGTTTTTGAACCTGTCACAGTTCCAGCTCCACCAATAAATGATACTTTCATGACAGTATATTTTTACATAAATCGTTTACTTCTTTTAACACATTTTTTATTCTATTCGGACTCAAGCCGATTTGTTCTAAACTTTGAAGGTTGTTTATTAACTCACTTGCCAAAACAACATCTAGCACTAGTAATTTATCTTTTTCTGCTAATGAAAGTGTAGTCAAACAGGTGACAGGATATAATTTATCGGTATCGATTTTAGTGCGTAAATTTTCATTTTTAGGATAATCCCAACTTAACATATTAATTCCAGAACAAATTCCAAATGCAATGGCATCGGAACTAAACCTATTATTGGTTACAATCCAACACTTAGAAATAAAATCTTTATTTGTAAAAATAGATTGTTTTGTATCTTTCAAATCATTGAATCGAGAGAGAATATACATGGGTACTTTAACATCTGAAACCACATCTCTTCCCGCGTGAAATTTGCATTCAATCATTGCAATTTCGCCTTCTTTTTTTACCACTACATCTATTTCGTGAGAAAT
This sequence comes from uncultured Bacteroidota bacterium, assembly GCA_903879645.1. Lineage (GTDB taxonomy): Bacteria > Bacteroidota > Bacteroidia > Flavobacteriales > Flavobacteriaceae > Flavobacterium. The sequence continues at coordinate 20,028 of CAIRMK010000216.1, read as the reverse complement.
ACATTTACCTTGAAGAACTAGATTGGTTCTAGTGGTATATTCTTCAGAAGCAAAAAGACGGGCAACGTATTTTTCAAAAAAGAATCCAGCAGGCCCCAGCATTTGAATGGCAGCTCTTAAATTGTATCTAGCAGCATTGGAATTAGATGCTTTTTTAAGCAATCCAAAAGCCATTATATAAATTTGTTTAGTGGGAATGCCATCATACATTTCGTGCTTAATGACTTTTAGAATATTATCCACAACAACTGAATTAGCCCCCGATTTTAAAAGTGATTTTTTTAATTTTTTAGGATCAAACTCTACAATAGTTCCTGAATGTTTAACAACTTTCATCGTTATATTTTTAGTCACATAAAGGTACGAAAATATAATCTATTTCATCTTTTTCTGATAATAAAATGCTGGAATAAAAAGAATTAAAAAGAGAGGTTGAATGATAAATCGTCGGATATAGAACAATGTCATTTTATTTTCTTCTCCAAATTTAATCAGTATAAAAAAGAAAGTTACCATTAATAGAATACCAAAAAAAGAAAAAAGAAAAATAGAAAACTTCATGATTTTCGAATCGTGGAAAATTAGGTATAACAACCCTAATGAAATCATCGAGTTAAGGTAAAAACGAAATCCCAAACTAAAAAATAGTTTAATCATATTGATTTTTGGCAAAGGTAAATTGGTGTAGTTGTCTTTGAAATAGTTTAAAAATGGGTCATAAAAAAGGGAGTCTTCAAATGCCCTAATGGCAATTAAAAGCAGTGACAATAAAATTACGAAGAATAAATTAGTTTTATTTTTAAGAAGATTTTTTAGCATAAGACGAAAATTTATTAACCCAAACAACCCAAAGTAAAAAAACAACTCCATAAATAAACAGTGGAAAAATCACACCATGCAAAAGATGTTCATATTGTGGAAAATGAAATATTGCCATACAAAGCAAAGCTATTCGAATCACATTGAAGAGATGAATGAGCAAACTTCCAACTAAAATAAAAATCAATGTTTCCTTGAATTTTCCAGAAAAGGAAATTACGAAACTTATAAAAAGGATGATAACACTTAAGGCATTACAACCTTCAACAATTCTTGAAACCCATTTGTCGTGGTAATATAACTTAACACTAGGTTCTTTTGGGTTGGTTAAAGTATACGAATGGTCGTTAAAAACAGAAAGAATACTTTGAGATTGATTGGCTACTATTTTAGTAAAACCATCAACTTCATTTTTTTTGATATCAAATCGATTAAGATAGGTTTGATATACAATTGACAATACCAAATAGCTAAGGGCAAACTTGGCAAGAAACAATAGAAATGGCTTGAATTGAATTAGGTATTCTTTCACCTTTTTTATCAAATTTTATGTAAAAGTAAGTATTACTTTTGTAAAAAAAATTAGAATATGAATTTTGACGATTTAAAATCTGAAGTTATTAGCATTCTTTCTAATGCAACTTCAACAAGAGAAGATAAATTGAAAACTCTTTGCCAGTACTTATCAGACACCATACCTTATTACAATTGGGTTGGATTTTATTTTGCTAATCATGAGGCCAAAACTTTACATCTTGGACCTTATTTTGGAGCCAAAACAGACCACATTGTAATACCATTTGGAAAAGGAATATGTGGACAAGTAGCTGAATCCAATAAAAATTTTGTTGTTCCTGATGTTAGTGCTCAAGACAATTATATCGCTTGTAGTTTTACTGTGAAGTCGGAAATTGTAATTCCACTATTTGTTAATGGAGAGAGTATTGGTCAAATTGACATTGATAGTCATTCAATTGACCCCTTTTCAGAAAAAGATGAACGCTTTTTAGAATTTGTAAATGAAGAAGTTGCCAAATTGTTTTAGTGACAAATTAGTTACAAAAAAATCAATAAATAGCTATTTCTCTTGTGTTCTTAAAAAAAAAGTGTACTTTTGCGCTCGAATTGAGAAAATCTTAATTCATACATAATAATCATTTAAAATAATATTGGAATGTATTTAAGTAAAGAAACTAAAGCTGAAATCTTCGCTAAACACGGAGGAAAAGCTGAAAACACAGGTTCTACAGAAGGTCAAGTAGCACTTTTCACATTTAGAATCTCTCACTTAACTGAGCACTTGAAAAAAAATCGTCATGATTATAATACTGAGCGTTCGTTAGTTCTTTTGGTAGGAAAAAGAAGAAGTCTTCTTGATTACTTGAAAAAGAAAGATGTTGTAAAATATCGTGAATTAATTAAAGAATTAGGTATTAGAAAATAATACAAATTATAAGAGGTGCTTTTGCGCCTCTTTTTTTTAGCTTTTATATTAAAAAAGTTTGGTTTTTCATTGGGAATACAACAACTACAATCCGACTTACTATCGGGACAAACAACACAACAACTCTGCTGACAGGCGGAAAACCAATGTAAAATTAAAAAGGAAAAATTTATGATTCCACAATTATTTGTAGAAAGTATCGATTTAGGTGATGGCAGAAACATCACAATCGAGACAGGTCGTTTGGCTAAACAAGCTGACGGATCTGTAGTAGTAAGAATTGGTAACACTGTAATCTTAGGAACAGTTGTATCATCAAGAAAAGCAAGTCCAGGTATCGACTTTTTACCGTTAACGGTAGATTATCGTGAAAAATTTGCAGCAGCAGGTCGTTTTCCTGGTGGTTTCTTCAAAAGAGAAGCACGTCCAAGTGATAGCGAAGTGCTAACAATGCGATTAGTTGACCGTGTATTACGTCCGCTTTTCCCATCAGATTACCATGCAGAAGTTCAAGTTATGATTCAATTAATGTCTCATGATGATAACGTTATGCCAGATGCATTAGCAGGATTAGCAGCTTCGGCAGCGCTTGCATTGTCTGACATTCCATTTGAAACTTTAATTTCTGAAGCTAGAGTTGGAAGAATTGACGGTAAATTCATCATCAATCCAAGTCGTGCACAATTAGAATTGTCTGATATCGACATGATGATTGGAGCTTCAACTGATTCTATCGCAATGGTAGAAGGTGAAATGAAAGAAATTTCAGAAGCAGAAATGGTAGAAGCCATTAAATTTGCTCACGAACATATTAAAAACCAAATTGCTGCACAAGAACGTTTGCAAGCTGCTTTTGGTAAAAAAGAAGTTCGTACTTATGAACAAGAAAAATCTGATGATGCTATTTACGCTAAAGTAAAAGCAGCAGCTTATGATAAAATTTACGCTATTGCTAGCAAAGGTTCGGCTAAACACGAACGTTCGGCTTCATTTGATGCTGTAAAAGAAGAAGTAAAAGCTTTATTTACAGAAGAAGAATTAGCAGAAAATGGAGATTTAGTTGGAAAATATTTCTACAAAGTCAACAAAGAAGCAGTTCGTAATGTGACTTTAGATTTAGGAACTCGTCTTGACGGAAGAAAAACTACTGAAATCAGACCAATTTGGAGTGAAGTAAATTATTTACCATCAGTTCACGGTTCGGCATTGTTTACTCGTGGAGAAACTCAAGCTTTGGCTACAGCAACTTTAGGAACTTCTAGAGAAGCTAACCAAATTGATTCACCATCTGAACAAGGAGAAGAAAAATTCTATTTACACTATAATTTCCCACCATTTTCAACTGGAGAAGCTCGTCCGTTAAGAGGAACTTCAAGAAGAGAAGTTGGTCACGGAAACTTGGCACAACGTGCCTTAAAAAACATGATTCCTGCTGATTGTCCTTATACAATTCGTGTAGTTTCTGAAGTATTAGAATCTAATGGTTCGTCTTCTATGGCTACCGTTTGTGCTGGAACATTATCATTAATGGATGCTGGTATTCAAATGATTCGTCCGGTTTCTGGAATTGCTATGGGATTGATTACTGACGGTGATCGTTTTGCAGTTTTATCTGATATTTTAGGTGATGAAGATCATTTAGGAGATATGGATTTCAAGGTAACTGGAACTTCAGAAGGTATTACAGCTTGTCAAATGGATATTAAAATTGACGGATTGAAATATGAAATCATGGAGCAAGCATTAGCTCAAGCTCGTGATGGACGTTTGCATATCTTAGGAAAAATATTAGAAACTCTTGACAAACCAAACGCTGACGTTAAAGTTCATGCTCCAAAAATTATCATGAGAACTATTCCTGGTAACTTTATTGGTGCGTTGATTGGACCTGGAGGAAAAGTGATTCAAGAATTACAAAAAGCTACTGGTTGTACGATTGTTATTAACGAAGTTGATGAGCAAGGTGTTGTTGAAATTCTTGGAACTGATCCAGATGGAATTGCAGCAGTATTGGCTAAGATTGATTCTATTATCTTCAAACCAGCAATGGGTGAAGCTTATGAAGTGAAAGTAATTAAAATGTTGGATTTTGGTGCTGTTGTTGAATATACTGCTGCTCCAGGAAATGAAGTTTTATTACACGTATCTGAATTGGCTTGGGAGAGAACAGAAAATGTTTCTGATGTTGTGAATATGGGAGATGTGTTTATGGTGAAATATTTAGGTATTGATCCAAAAACTAGAAAAGAGAAAGTTTCTAGAAAAGCATTATTGCCAAGACCTCCGAGAGAAGAAAATAAAATTACTCCTAAAGCGGAATAATTAAATTTTAAAACATATAAAACCCCTGATTCAAATAAATGAATCAGGGGTTTGTTTTTTGATAAATATTCTACACTGTTATTTTAAGGCATGAATTAATTTTCTAGAAGTTGAATTGAAATTTCTACAGAGATCTATATTTTACCTTTAAAGTCAATTATTACTTAAAAAAAGATCTGTGATTTATGAAATATAAAACTTTCTACACGAGTCGGAGATGTAGATAATCTATGGATTTTTAAGGATAAAAAAAGTTGAAGTTATAATTTTCTTGTCTCAAAAATTAAACCTAATAAAAATAATTTTCTTTTAAAAGAAACTCCTTAAAAATTTCCTTTTTCGGTTGATACTTTTACCTTTGTAAGTCAGAAAGTAAAAAGACCACAATGAATAAATCAAGTAAACGTAGAGAAGCACTTTTATATCATGCTAAACCTACTCCAGGTAAAATAAAAGTTGTTCCAACAAAAAAATACGCAACACAAAGAGATTTGTCTTTGGCCTATTCGCCTGGTGTTGCAGAACCTTGTTTAGAAATTGCAAAAGACGTTAACAATGTTTACAAATATACTTCCAAAGGAAATCTAGTAGCGGTTATTTCAAATGGCACAGCTGTCTTAGGTTTGGGCGATATTGGTCCAGAGGCTTCGAAACCTGTTATGGAAGGAAAAGCTTTATTGTTTAAAATTTTTGCTGACATTGATGTATTTGACATTGAAGTAGGTACAAAAGACATTGAAGAATTTATTGCTACCGTAAAAAACATTGCTCCAACTTTTGGCGGAATAAATCTTGAAGATATCAAAGCTCCAGAATCATTTGAGATAGAAAGACGATTGGTGGAAGAATTGAATATCCCTGTAATGCATGATGATCAACATGGTACTGCCATAATTTCGTCAGCTGCTTTATTAAATGCATTGGAACTAGCTGGAAAGAAAATTGAAAATGTAAAACTAGTAGTTTCTGGAGCTGGTTCAGCTGCTTTAGCATGCGCTAATTTGTATGTCTTACTTGGTGTAAGCTTAGAAAACATTATCATGTTTGATAAAGAAGGTGTTTTATCTAATGATAGAAACGATTTATCTGACTTACAAAAAAGATATTCGTATGGTAAAAAAGGCATTAATTTACAAGAAGCATTAATTAATGCTGATGTATTTTTAGGCCTTTCGGCAGGAAATATTCTTACCTCTGAAATGCTGTTGGGAATGGCAAAAGACCCTATTGTATTTGCCATGGCAAATCCAACACCCGAAATAGATTATAATATTGCCATAGCTACAAGAAAAGATATTATTATGGCAACGGGTCGCTCAGACCATCCTAACCAAGTTAACAATGTACTTGGTTTTCCTTATATTTTCCGTGGTGCACTAGATGTTAGAGCAACTAAAATTAACGAAGCCATGAAGATGGCTGCTGTTCGTGCTTTGGCTGCTTTAGCAAAAGAAATGGTTCCTGAACAAGTAAATATTGCTTATGGAGAAACCAAACTGAACTTTGGCAGAGAATATATCATTCCAAAACCTTTCGATCCAAGATTGATTACTATGGTGGCTCCCGCCGTAGCAAAAGCTGCAATGGATAGTGGTGTCGCTTTACATCCAATTACTGATTGGGAAAAATATGAAGAAGAGCTTTTAGAACGAATGGGGTCTGATAATAAAATGGTTCGTTTGCTTACCAACAGAGCTAAAACCGACCCAAAAAGAATTGTTTTTGCAGAAGCTGATCAACTGGATGTATTGAAAGCAGCTCAAATAGTATATGAAGAAGGTATTGGTCACCCCATTTTATTAGGAAGAAAAGAGGATATATTAGAATTAAAAGAAGAAATCGGTTTTGATGCTGATGTACCTATTTTAGATCCAAAAACAAAAGAAGAAGACAAACGTCGCTTAGAATACGCCAACATTTATTGGAAAGAAAGAAACCGTCGTGGAATATCTTTGCTTGATGCCCAAAAATGGATGCGTGAACGAAATTATTTTGCAGCCATGATGGTCAATCAAGGTGATGCAGACGCCATGGTTTCGGGGTATTCAAGAAGTTACCCTGCTGTTGTAAAACCATTAATGCAATTAATAGGAAAAGCACCTGGAATCTCATTAATTGCTACTACCAATATGATGATGACCAACCGAGGCCCTATGTTTTTATCGGATACTGCTATCAATCCAAATCCCTCAGCGGATGATTTGGCAAAAATTGCTTTAATGACTGAAAAGACAGTTAGAATGTTTGGAATTGAACCTGTAATTGCTATGGTTTCATTTTCCAATTTTGGTTCATCATCACATGAAAGTGCGAATAAAGTGAGAGAAGCTGTAGCCTATTTACATCATTATTATCCTGATTTAATTGTGGATGGGGAAATTCAAGCCGATTTTGCTTTAAATCCAGAAATGCTTAAAGGAAAATTTCCTTTTTCTAAATTAGCAGGTAAAAAAGGTAAATACTTTGATTTTTCCAAATTTAGAAGCTGCAAATATTACCTATAAACTATTGAAAGAATTATATAAAGTGGATTCTATAGGACCTATTATGCTCGGAATGGATAAACCGGTGCATATTTTTCAATTGGGAGCTAGTGTGGAAGAAATGGTTAATATGGCAGCTGTTGCCGTTGTTGATGCTCAAGAAAAGTCCAAACGAATTAAGAATTTTGTAGTGAAAAAATAACAGAAAAACGACAAAAACAACTCTAATTAAACTTTTTTGTTATATTTGGAATTGCATAATAGATAGTATGATAGCACACATTCAAGGAAAATTAGTTGAAAAAACACCCACCGAAGTAGTAATAGACTGCAATGGTGTAGGTTATCATATTAATATTTCTTTACATACTTATTCGCTGTTGCCCAATACCGATTTTGTGAAACTCTTTACCCATTTGATAATCAAAGAAGATGCACATACTTTGTATGGGTTTGTAGAAAAATCGGAAAAAGAGATTTTCAAGATGTTATTATTGGTTTCAGGAATTGGTGCGGGTATTGCTAGAACGATGCTATCTTCATTAGAACCCAAACAAATTATTCAAGCATTGGCAAGTGGCGATGTGGCTACCATTCAGTCTATTAAAGGGATTGGAGGTAAAACGGCCCAACGTGCTATCCTTGATTTGAAGGACAAAGTGTTAAAAATTTACGATTTGGACGAAGTTTCTATGTCGAAACACAATACAAATAGAGATGAAGCGTTATCTGCTTTGGAAGTTTTAGGTTTTGTTAGAAAATCTTCCGAAAAATTAGTTGATAAAGTAATTAGTGAAAATCCGAATGCCACTGTTGAAGTGATTATTAAACAAGCATTAAAAAATTTATAGTTTTTGAAAACACATTACAATAAATATACTCATATCATTAGTAAACTAGCCTTCGTTATGGTAATGATGCTAGTGAGTCAATCATCATTTTCCCAAGTTGATTCTGCCAAAACAAAAGGTTCTGACACCATTGGATACAATAAAGGAAAAATTAAAATTGACAATCCAAAAAGTATTATTGAGGCCTATAAATATGATCCAACTACCGACAGTTATATTTTAAGTAAAACCTTCGAAGGATTCAATATCAATTATCCTATTATCTTAACACCTAAAGAATATGAACAAATGGTGCTTCGAGAGTCAATACATGATTATTTTAAAGATAAATCAGATGCTATTGATGGTAAAAAAGCAGCTAGTGTAGATAAAAAGAAAAATTTATTGCCTAGATATTATGTAAATTCTAGTTTTTTTGAAACCATATTTGGTAGTAATACAATTGATGTAAAACCAACAGGTTCGGTAGAAATTGATTTAGGATTTAGACATACTAAGCAAGATAATCCTTCCTTTTCACCAAGAAATCGTTCTACTACCACATTTGATTTCAACCAGAGAATCAGCATGAGTTTGATGGGAAAAGTTGGGACTCGCGTTAATGTAAATGCAAATTATGATACCCATTCTACTTTTGCTTTTCAAAATCTTATTAAACTAGATTTTAGTCCGTCAGAAGACGATATAATAAAAAAAATTGAAGTAGGAAATGTTAGTATGCCACTTAACAGTTCACTAATTAGAGGAGCTCAAAGTTTATTTGGTGTTAAAGGTCAATTCCAGTTTGGAAAAACAACCGTAACAGGAGTTTTTGCAGAGCAGAAATCACAAACTAAAACAGTTACTGCTCAAGGAGGAGGAACTGTTCAAAAGTTTGACATCTTTGCCCAAGCTTATGATGCTGATAGACACTTTTTCTTATCTCAATATTTTAGAAACCGCTATGATTTTGCTTTAAAAAACTATCCATTAATCGATAGTAGAGTTCAAATCACTAGAATTGAAGTTTGGATTACTAATAAACAAAATCACGTTAGTACGACTAATAATAATTTAAGAAATATTGTAGCTCTTCAAGATTTAGGAGAAGCACGTTTAACAGACAAATCACTTACAATACCAACAACAATACCCGATAATCAAATTGTTGCTATTGCACCTGCCGATATTCACCCCTTTCAACCAAATGATTTCTTCTTAAAACCAGTAGACACTCCTCCAAATAACAATAATAATAAATATAATCCTTCATTGATAGTAACAGGAACTGGATTATTAAATACAAATATTAGAGAAATTTCAACTACAAATGTTGGTTTCAACAATTCAGTAGCTGTTAATGAAGGTGCCGATTATTCTAAACTGGAAAATGCAAGAAAATTACTGCCAAACGAGTTTACTTATAACGCTCAGTTGGGTTATATATCATTGCAACAGCGTTTGGCAAATGATGAGGTTCTTGCTGTTGCTTATCAATATACTGTGGGTGATCAAGTATATCAGGTGGGTGAATTTGGAACAGATGGTGTTGAAGCAACTCAAGTGAGTGCTACTGGAATTCCAACTACACAATCATTAGTTTTAAAATTACTTAAAAGTAGTTTGACAGATGTAACAAAACCAATCTGGGGATTGATGATGAAAAATATCTATCAAATCCCGAGTGGTTTTCAAATGCAAAAAGAAGATTTCAAGTTCAATATTCTATATAGCGATCCATCTCCTTTAAATTATATTACTAAAGCTAGTTCTACCGCGCCAGCACTTCCTCTAGGTATTGAAGAAACTCCTCTGTTAAGAGTATTTGATTTAGATAGATTAAACTTTAGCAATGACCCTCAACAAGATGGTGATGGTTTCTTCGATTTTTTACCAGGCCTAACAGTTGACCAACAAAATGGTAGAATTATTTTTACCTCAGCAGAACCATTTGGAAGACACTTATTTGAAAAATTAAGAAATAGTCCTTTAGAAAACTATGATGATTACTTGACTTCACCTCCACCCTATAATGAAAATCAGCTAAAATATGTTTATACGAGTTTATATAAAACATCTCAAACAGCTGCATTACAAGATAGTCAGAAAAACAAATTTGAATTAAGAGGAACTTTCAAATCTTCGGGAGGAGATGGTATTCCCCTAGGCGCATTTAACGTACCAAAAGGCTCGGTTTCTGTTACTGCGGGTGGAAGAAAATTAGTTGAAGGAGTTGATTACACAGTAAATTATCAAGCAGGAAGAGTCCAAATACTTGACCCAGCCTTGTCAGCTTCAAATACTCCAATAGTAGTATCTGTAGAAAACAACTCATCTTTTGGACAACAAACCAAACGTTTTTATGGTGTAAATGTAGAACACAAATTTACAGATAAATTTCTTGTTGGTGCCACTATGTTAAAACTGTCTGAGAGACCATATACTCAAAAAACAACTTATGGTCATGAATCTGTTAACAATACTATCTATGGTTTAAATACTAGTTATTCTACTCAAATACCTTTCTTTACCCGTTTGGTAAATAAATTACCAAATATGGATACTGATGTACCTTCAAACTTTTCTTTTAGAGGTGAAGTGGCTTATTTAAAACCTGGCACCCCTAAAGCAGATAAATTCAATGGAGAATCTACCGTTTATGTAGAAGATTTTGAAGGATCACAAACCAACATTGATATGAAATCACCCTATTCTTGGTTTTTATCTTCTACACCCGTAAAACCAACTACAGGAGCTATTACAGATTATCAAGATTTTGGAGCAGCTTCAAATGCTTTAGACTATGGGTTCAAAAGAGCAAAGATGGCATGGTATACCATAGACCCGATTTTCTATACACAATTACCATCTGGAATGTCTGATCAAGATTTTTCATACAATTCCACAAGACGAGTATATAGTCAAGAACTTTATCCATCAATGGTTATTCCATCAGGGCAATCACAAATAGTTAACACATTAGATTTAACCTATTTCCCAAAAGAGCGTGGTCCCTATAACTTCAATCCTGCATCCGCAACAAATGGTATATTGCCAAATCCAGAAACTAATTTCGGAGGTATAGTTCGTGCTTTAAATTCAACCAATTTTGAGCAAGCCAATGTAGAATACATTCAATTTTGGATGATGGACCCTTATACTGACCCAGGTAATCCTAATAAACCAGCTGATGGAAATACTGGAAGAATTTATTTCAATTTAGGGGAAATATCCGAGGATATTCTTCAAGACGGAAGAAAGTTCTATGAAAATGGTGTTGGAAATAATCAAACTTTAGCTACCCCCACAGTTTGGGGAAATACACCTGCTTCACAATCATTAATTTATGCATTTGACTCTAATCAAGACAATAGAACTTCTCAAGATGTCGGATTAAACGGATTGAATGATGCAGAAGAAGCTGCTAAGTATCCTGCATTTGCATCTTTTCTTGACCCTGCAGCAGATGATTATACTTATTTTTTAAATACAACAGGAAGTATTTTTGATCGATATAAAAACTATAATGGTACGGAAGGGAATTCTCCAATAAATGTTTCCGATACCAACAGAGGTTCTACTACAGTTCCTGACGTAGAAGACATCAATAGAGATAACACCATGACTACTATTAATGCTTATTATGAATATAGCATAAAAGTTAGTCCTGCAGATTTAGCAAGTGTAGGAAATAATTATATTACTAATATTTTACCAACACAAGTATCTCTTCCAAGTGGTGAAACTACTAACGCTAGATGGATTCAATTTAAAATTCCAATAAACCAACCGACAAACATTATAGGCGGTATATCTGATTTTCGCTCAATTCGTTTTATGAGAATGTTTATGACTAAATTTTCTGACCAAATGACTGTTCGTTTTGGTTCCTTAGATTTAGTTCGTGGTGATTGGATTAAATATAATGCCTCTCTTGACCCAAATGACACTGATATAACTGATGACAATACTGATTACGATTCATTTGCCATAAACACACAAGAAAACGGAAATAGAACACCAATCAATTATGTGTTGCCTCCTGGAGTTACATTAGAACAATTATATAATAATAATACTCTTATCCCACAAAACGAACAATCATTATCTATAAGAGTAGGTACATTGACTGATTATGGTTTAGAGCCTGGAGATTCTCGTGCAGTGTTCAAAAACGTAAGTGTAGACATGCGCCAATATAAAAAATTAAGAATGTTTTTGCATGCAGAAGCATTAGCTCCGCCTGTTGATAATAATCCATTGCAAGATAATGAAATGGTTGCTTTTATGCGTTTTGGCGGCGATTTTATAGACAACTTCTATCAAGTTGAAATCCCTTTAAAAGTAACTCAATTTAACGACAACACATCAAATGGTGTTTGGCCTGATGCCAATCAAATGGAAATATCATTAGCCCTTTTAACTAAATTAAAAGTGCTAGCAATGTCCCATGTATATACAACTCCAGGTGAAATATTTTGGGCAAACGAAGAAGATTTAGACCCAAGTGCCACCAATAAAATCAATAAAATGCGGTTTGGTATTAGAGGTAATCCTAATTTTGGACTAGTTCGTACTTTAATGCTTGGATTAAAAAATCAAACCAATGTTTTGATTACTCCTCAGCATCCTTTAATGCCAAGAAGGCTTAAAGGAGAGGCTTGGTTTGATGAATTACGCCTTTCTGAAATGGACAACAAAGGAGGTATGGCTGCAGTGGCAAATATGGATGGTAATTTCGCCGATTTTGCTAACGTTTCTGCTACTGGTAAAATGAGCACTATTGGTTTTGGCACATTAGAACAAGGGCCTCAACAAAGAAGTATGGAAGATGATTTACAATATAACATTGTTTCTAACATGAGCTTGGGTAAGTTATTACCTAAAAAATGGGGAGTGAATTTACCTTTCAATTATAGTATTGGAGAAGAATTCATTACTCCAAAATACGACCCCTTTAATCAAGATATTGAATTAAAACAATTGATTAATGAAACTACTGATGCGACAGCAAAGAAAAATTTGAAAGATAGAGCAATTGATTATACAAAAAGAAAAAGCATTAATTTTATAGGGATTAAAAAACAAAGAGCAGAAAAAGCTACGCCTCATTTTTATGACCCTGAAAATTTAACACTTTCATATACTTATAATGAAGTAGACAGACATAACTATGAACTAGAAAATTATACAGATCAAAAAGTAAGTACTACTGCTGATTATGCTTTTGCTTTTAAAGCCAAACCTATAGAACCGCTTAAACAAGTGAAAAGATTTAAAAAAAGTAGCTATTGGAAATTATTAAGCGATTTCAATTTTAATTACGTTCCTACAAATATTACTTTTAGTTCTAATATTACAAGACAATTTAACAGACAACAATTCAGATTAGTTGATGTAGAAGGAATAGGATTAGATGCTTTATACCAAAGAAATTTTTTATTCAATTATCAATATGGATTCAATTATAATCTTACTAAAGCTTTAAAAATCAACTTTAATGCAACTTCAAATAACATTGTTAAAAATTATATGAATGAAAACAATGTGCCTGACAACTCTTATACAATATGGACAGATTATTGGAATCCCGGAATACCAAATCAACATAATCAGCAAATTACAGTAAATTATGAATTGCCAATAAATAAAATTCCTTTCTTGACTTTTGTTAAATCTAACTATACTTATATTGGAACTTACAGTTGGCAACGTTCTTCTACTGCCTTATCTTCAGCTGTTGGAGATGATGGTATTACATACAATTTAGGTAATTCAATTCAAAATTCGGGGGCTCATAAATTAAACACCCAATTGAACATGGAGTCTTTTTATAAATACATTGGTCTTTCTAAAGAGAAAAAACAAGTGAAAACAGCTCCAATTGGCCCACCTAAACCTGGTGAAAAAATTAATAGTGTAAAAGCAGTTCCCACAAAAGATGTAAATCCATTTTTAAATGGGTTAATCGGTATTGTTACTAGTATTAAAAATATTCAAATAAATTACACACAAAACGAAGGAACTTCCTTACCCGGATTCTTACCTAGTGTTGGTTTTTTTGGAAGTGCTAAGCCTTCGTTAGGTTTTGCTTTTGGAGGACAAGATGATGTTCGTTTTGCTGCAGCTGAAAAAGGATGGCTAACAAATTACCCTAATTTTAATCAAAATTATTTGCATACCATTACTAGAACTCTAGATTTTACAGCTAATATGGATTTATTTCCAGATTTTAAAATTGATTTAACGGGTAAAAGAACTTATGCAGATAATTATTCAGAACAATATGATGTAACTAATGGACAATATAATTCTAGATCACCTTATGATACTGGAAACTTTGCCATTTCAACAGTTTTAATTAAAACAGCCTTTAAACATAGTGATGAATTTGGTTCAGCTGCTTTTGATGATTTTAGAAATAATAGAATAATTATTGCCGATAGATTAGCTCAAAATTATTATAATGGCACTTCTTATTCATTGGATGCTAATGGATATCCTTCTGGTTTCGGAAAAAACAAACAAGAAGTTCTATTACCTGCATTTTTGGCTGCATATACTGGAAGTAACGCTTCAAATGTTTCTTTAGGAATTTTCAGAAATATTCCTATTCCAAACTGGAATATAAAATATAGTGGGTTGATGCGTTATCAATTTTTCAAAGATAAATTTAAGCGTTTTTCAATTCAACATGGATATATGGCTTCTTATACCATTAATTCTTTCCGTTCTAATCTAGACTATAATCAACATGCCAATGAAATTAATCCTCTTAATGGTAATTTCTATAGTCAAACAATTATTGGAAATGTCAATTTAGTTGAGCAATTTAATCCTTTAATTAAATTAGATTTAGAAACAAAAAGTTCATTCAAATTCCTTGCTGAAGTTAAAAAAGATAGAGCACTATCTTTGAGTTTTGATAATAATTTATTAACGGAAGTAAAAGGTATTGAATATGTAATTGGAACAGGATATCGATTTAAAGATGTGATATTTTCAAGTAAACTTTCAGATGATCCAACAGGTATTATTAAAAGTGATATTAATTTAAAGATTGATTTCTCTTATCGAAATAATAAAACTATTGTTCGTTATTTAGATTATGACAACAATCAATTGGGAGGTGGTCAAAACATTTGGACTGGAAAATTAACTGCTGACTATTCTTTAAGTAAAAACTTAACTATAATACTTTACTATAATCATTCTTTCTCCAAAGCTGTAATTTCTACATCTTTCCCTATGACAAATATTAAAGGTGGATTTACATTGCGATATAACTTTGGAAATTAATGAAAATTGTAATAGAATACTTTTATAGATTTAAGAATAAACAATACATTTGACCCGAATTTAAAACACACAAACAAATGAACATACCAGCTAATTTAAAATACACTAAAGACCACGAATGGATTGCAATTGATGGTGACATTGCTACTATCGGAATTACAGATTTTGCACAAAGCGAACTTGGAGATATCGTTTATGTTGAAGTAGAAACCTTAGACCAAACTTTAGATAAAGATGAAGTTTTTGGAACTGTCGAAGCTGTAAAAACGGTATCCGATTTATTCTTGCCAATGTCTGGAGAAATCATTGAGTTTAATGACGATTTAGAACGCAACCCAGAAACCGTTAACTCTGATCCTTACGGTAAAGGTTGGATGGTTAAAGTAAAAGTTTCTCATCTTTCTCAATGGGATGAATTATTAAGCCATGAAGCTTACGGAGATTTAATAGGTGCTTAAAAAAAAAACATGTCTTCTATTGGCTATTCTTTGGACTGTAATGATTACAGTTTTAAGTTTAATTAGCTTAGGGAATATTGGAAGTTCAATTAAAATACCTAACAAAGACAAATATGTACATTTTACATTTTATTTTGTTTTTGTTGTTTTATGGTTTTTAGTTGCAAAAGGAATACATGTTTCTAAAAAAACAAATCTAATTGTTGTACTCGCTGCCATAGGATATGGAATCTTCATGGAGATTTGTCAAGGGTTTACAAAAACTCGATCACCAGAAGTTATGGATGCCGCGGCCAATTCAATTGGAGCCATAATTGGATTATTTTTTATTACTTCAATTTATAAATACAATAAAAGAAAACCGTCTCAAAATTAAACTTGAAACGGTTTTTTTTATTCCTTTCACTCATTTCTAGTAAATAATAAAATTTCATTCCTCTTCAAAATATTATTTCCAACAAGAAATACGTATTATTTGCAATTTTTTCACTAAAATTGGTGTCTTTTATAATAAATAAAAAAAATGAAATCATTACAACTTATTACTCTGTTTGTTCTGACTACTTTTTCAGTAGTTGCACAACAAAAAATAACAATTGAAGATATCTATACAGGAGCTTTTCGAGCCAAAGGGATGGATGAACTTCAAGCCTTAAAAAATACCAATCAATATACAATATTAAACTCTGACAGAGTTAGCAGAAGCCAACAAATTGATTTATATGACTATGCCACTCTAAAAAAAGTTACGACTTTAATTGACACTAAAAACATCGCTTCCTTATCAGAAGGAATTGATAGTTATACCTTTAGTAAAGATGAAAAACAGATATTGTTTGCAAATAAAACCAATCAAATTTTTCGTCATTCTTTTACGGCTGATTATTATTTGTATAATACTGTAACCAAAGAAATAAGCAAATTATTTGAACAAGTTCAAGAACCAACCTTTTCTCCAGATGGAAGTAAAATTGGTTATGCGAAATCGAACAATTTATATGTTTACGATTTAGCTTCTAAAAAAACTACTCAAGTTACCACAGATGGTAAGAAAAATTCTATCATCAACGGAATCACGGATTGGGTATATGAAGAAGAATTTGCTTTCGTAAGAGCTTTCGATTGGAGTGCTGATAGTAAAAAGTTAGCCTACATTCGTTTTGATGAAAGTGAAGTGCCAGAATTTTCTATGAATATTTATCATAAAGATTTATATCCAACCGTTGAAACATTCAAATATCCTAAAGCAGGAGAAAAAAATGCTGTCGTTTCTTTGTTTGTTTATGATGTAGCGGGTGCTACTTCAAAGGCAATTCATTTAGGAAACTACTCCGATTTTTATATCGCTAGAATGAAATGGACAAACGATGCTAATGTACTTTGTACACAAGTATTGAATCGTCACCAAGACAATTTAGATTTGATTTTTGTAGATGGAACTACTGGCGATGCAAAAGTAGTCATGAATGAAAAAGATACTGCTTATATTGATGTAACCGACAACTTAACTTTTTTGAAAGACAATAGTTATATCTGGACTTCTGAAAAAGATGGTTACAACCATATTTATTTATATGATAAAACAGGTAAGCTAAAAAACCAAGTCACTAAAGGCAATTGGGAAGTAACTTCCTATTATGGTTTTGACGAAAAAACAAAAACAATATATTTCCAATCTACCGAAAATGGTTCCACCCTTAGAGATGTTTATAAAATTAGTTTAGACGGAAAAAACAAAGTAAAACTATCACAACAAATGGGTACGAATTCGGCAACTTTCAGTCCAAATTATGATTATTTTATCAATACCTATTCTTGTCCAACAGTCCCTCCTACTTATACATTAAATACTTCAAAAGATGG
Organism: uncultured Bacteroidota bacterium; assembly: GCA_903879645.1. Lineage (GTDB taxonomy): Bacteria > Bacteroidota > Bacteroidia > Flavobacteriales > Flavobacteriaceae > Flavobacterium. The sequence continues at coordinate 2,510 of CAIRMK010000216.1, read as the reverse complement.
AAAACAAATTCAGGCAATTGTTGACAATACTGAATTAGTAGATAAATTGAAAAAGTACAATTTGCCAACCAAAGAATTCTTTGAATTGACTACTGAAAAAGGAAACAAATTGAATGCTTGGATGATTAAACCAAAAGATTTCGATGCGACTAAGAAATACCCTGTATTTATGTATCAATATTCTGGACCAGGTTCTCAACAAGTAGCTAAAGATTGGTTAGATACAAATGATTATTGGTTTATGATGTTATCCCAACAAGGGTATATCACGGTTTGTGTAGATGGAAGAGGAACAGGTTTTAAAGGAGCTGCTTTCAAAAAATTGACACAAAAAGAATTAGGAAAATATGAAGTAGAAGATCAAATTGATGCCGCTAAAGTAATCGGAAATTATAGTTATGTAGATAAAACTAGAATTGGTATATTTGGCTGGTCATTTGGTGGATTTATGGCAAGTAATTGTATTTTAAAAGGGGCCGATGTATTTAAAATGGCTATTGCAGTTGCTCCCGTTACCAATTGGAGATTCTATGATAGCATTTATACGGAGCGTTACATGCAAACACCACAAGAAAATGCCAATGGATATGATAATAATTCGCCAATAAATTTTGCGAGTAAATTGAAAGGTAATTTTCTTTTAATTCATGGAACGGCTGATGATAATGTGCATTTTCAAAACTCAATGCAATTTATAGAAGCATTAGTTCAAGCCAACAAACAATTCGACTGGGCGGTTTATCCCGACAAAAACCACGGAATATACGGCGGTAAAACCAGAATTCAGTTGTTTAACAAGATGACAAATTTTATTAAAGAGAAACTATAAACAAACTAAAACAATTTAAAATGAGTGAGAAAATAAAAACAGGACATCCTAAAGGGTTATATTTCCTTTTCTTCACAGAAATGTGGGAGCGATTCAGTTATTATGGAATGAGAGCAATCTTTATTCTATTTATGACTAAAATTTTAATGATGAAAGATGCTGATGCCTCTCAAATTTATGGAAGTTACACAGGATTAGTATATTTAACACCTCTTTTAGGAGGATACCTTTGTGATAAATTTTTAGGAAACAGAAGAAGTATTGTTATTGGAGGTTTGTTGATGGCATTAGGTCAGTTCTTTATGTTTTTAAGTGCTTCAGCTGGAGCTGATGGTGGTGTTTCACTTATGTGGATGGGATTAACAGCTATCATTATTGGAAATGGTTTCTTCAAACCAAACATTTCTACAATGGTGGGCCAATTATATCCAGCTAACGATAGAAGAATTGATAGTGCGTTTACTATTTTCTATATGGGTATCAACCTTGGAGCGTTCTTTTCTCCTTTAATTTGTGGTTCTATGGATTTCAAATGGGGATTTTTAGCAGCTTGTATTGGTATGCTATTAGGTTTAGTGGCTTTTGTTTTTGGGCAAAAAAAATACCTTATTTCGGAAGAAGGAAAACACATTGGTTTACCAGTTAAAAAACTTGATGCTAAAAGTATCGGAATGATAGTTGGTTCTATTGCTATTATCTTTTTTATGTTGAACTTTAAACAAATGTTCAAAAGTGATATTGATATCATTAGTTATTTTATTTATGGTGCAATGGTTGCAATGCCAATAATAATTTTTAGTGATAAGAGTTTGTCAAAAATTGAAACGCAGAGAATTACGGTGATTTTTATTCTTGTGTTCTTCGTAATTTTCTTTTGGGGAGCTTTTGAACAAGCAGGTGCATCATTGACTTTATTTGCAGATAGACAAACTGAAAGAACCATATTTGGTTGGGAAATGCCTGCTTCTTATTTTCAATCTGTAAATCCATTAGCAGTTATTTCTTTGGCGCCAATAATGACAATCGTTTGGGGTTTCTTATATGCAAGAAAATTAGAACCATCTTCACCTAAAAAAATGGCAATTGGATTAGCTATGGTAGCCATGGGATATGTTGTCATTGCTATTGCTGTTAAAGGATTAGGAATAGGTGATAAAGTTTCAATGTGGTGGTTGATTGGTTTATATATCATTCACACTATTGGAGAATTATGTTTGTCTCCGATTGGTTTGTCAATGGTGTCAAAATTAGCTCCTTTACGTTTGTCTTCATTAATGATGGGAACTTGGTTTTTGGCTAATGCTGCTGCCAATAAATTTGCTGGAACATTAAGTTCCTTAATTCCAGGTGGAGAAGATGGTAAAGGTGGGGCTACACACTTTATAGGATTCCAAATCACAAACTTATATGAATTCTTCGTATTGTTTATAATTATGTCAGGAACTGCTGCTGCAATTTTGTTTGTATTAAGCTCTTGGCTAGAAAAAAGAATGCACAATGACCATGTAGAAGGAGTAGATTTAGAAGTAGAAAATAGATAATCTGTTTTAAAAAATATTTTATATCTTTCAAACCTACAAGAATACTTGTAGGTTTGTTTTTTAAATTAAATAAATATGAGCGAAAAGTTAACTCTAGAACAGATTCAAAATTTTGAAGGAAAATATCCTAAGCAACTCTG
>CAIRMK010000215.1 GCA_903879645.1 uncultured Bacteroidota bacterium | reverse complement strand
TTGCAATTATTGTTTTGATAAAATTAATGTTCATAATCTTATTATTTTGGGTTGAAGATAGGTGGTGTTAGTGCAACCAATTTTAATATTTCAGGGAAGTTTTCAGCAATTTCCCATTTTGGTAAACCAGGTTTCCAAATATAAGTTTCCTTAACAATTTTTTTTTCTGAAATCAAACGAGATAATTCTTGTTCTGAAAATGGACCAACTTGTTTATCTTCTATCATTACATAATAAAACTGGGGCACTATTGTATGCATTGGATTCATAGAACCTGGAATATGCATATTTACCATTGCACTATTCATTGTTTTTACCATTTGTTGTGCCAACGCTAAACTCATTCCAAATTCTACTAATCTGTTTATTGAAAAAAAACTATCATCATTCATATTAATAAGTTAAATTTACAGTTATAGTACTGGCGGTGGTGGTGGAACAGAACTAAATAAACTAGAAAGTTCTTGAATATTTCCTGCAATTTCCCAATTAGCCATGCCTTGTTTCCAGACATGTGTGTTTTGAGAAAGTTGATTGTTTTGAATCATTTGTTGTAATTGTTGCAAATTAAAAGGACCTGAAGTTTGTCCATTGACCGAAATACTATAAGAAATAATTGGCGGTGGCGGTGGAGTATTCTGTTGCTGATTAATATTTTGTCCCATATTATTCATCATGCCTGCCATTTGATTCCCCATTGCTCCTCCCATCATCATTCCTGTCATCATCCCAGCAGGGTTCATTCCGTTACCACCTAAATTCATATTACCCATACTTCCTAAACTTTCTGCTCCAGTCTTTAATACTTCTGTTTGTTGGTTTAAAGCATGTGCTCCCATAAAATTAGTTTCGGTTTGGAGTTTTTGGGCTCTTTGCGCTTCTTCTCTTTGAACACGTAAAGTTTCTTCCATGTTTAAAGCGTTAATACCTTGCAAATCTTCCATATTCTTGATGTTGACATTATTTTGAGCTTCTGTTACTTTTGTAGTTAAATCAGCAGTTACTCTTCTTAATTCAAAAAAGCCGTCACTCTCTTTATCAATTTCAATGGCAGCTATATCTAACCCTTTCATATTGACACCAAAATCTGTTTCAAGTCTTGGTTTTAAATAGGCAGCAATTAATTCATTTATTTCTAGGAGTTTTCGCTCCATTTGCAAGACAGGCATTCCTTTATCTGATGGAATATTTGTAATAACTCCTTTAACATACTTTGTTACTGCATCTTTAATTTGCTTTTTAAAATCATCTAACTCGAAATTGATTAAACGATTAAGTTTTATAAAAGCTTTATAATCAATCAAATTAAATGTTATAGTACCTCTTGCTGCAACTGGAACCGAAAAATCTAAAAATCTTGGGTCAAATACGTCAAAAAATGGAATGCCAAACTTAATCTGAACATTCCCCGATAAGTTAATAAAATAAATTTCTGCCTGAAAAGGAGATGAACCTCCAAAAGCAGCTCCAACGATACTCGAAAGTATTGGAAAGTTATCTGTTTTTATTGTTTGATCATATGGTCCAATAATAAAATCCTGTAGAGATCCATCTTTTTGTTGGTAAACAAAAACTGCTAATTCACCATCTTTCACTCTCAAACTACTCCCGTAGCGTATAGCATTTTCTCTCTTTGTTGAATTAGTATCTCCAGAGGGACGCCACTTCCAAACTAAATATTCTTTTTCGTCACAACGGATAACATCCATTAATCCACCTTCTGATTTATTTCCGAATAGTGCCATTATTTAGTTTATATTATATATTTTTAAAATCAAGTAAATAAATCCGCATGCAGTCATAAATCCGAACATTGATAAAACCCACTTAAAACCTGCACTTGAAGTGGAATACAAACAAAAAATGTAACCAACTGGTTTTATTTTATTCAAATCCATTTGCAACCTGTTTATTTCATCAAGCATTTTTTTATCTGTTCGAAATGAGGATATTGCACGATTAGTTACTTCTTTATACTTATTTCGCCAGTCAAAAACATTTTTGTCAGCCCGAAACCCAATTTTAATTTTTGGTTGAATAAAATAAAGCAACTCTAAAATGTCATCTCTAGTATTAGGAACAGGAAAATTTTTGATTACAAATTTTTGTTTTGCTGCAATGTCATCAATTCTTGCAGTTTCTTGATCACCATAGCCTCTACCAACCATATGATTGTATGATTTTACTTCACATTCGGCAACAACTTTTTCAAGTTTTTCAGATAGTATCTTTACCGAATTATTTGCGCCAATATTTCTGAATTCATAACCACAATCTACACAAACAGTAGAAAACGAATTTATTAGGGCGTTGCAAGAAGGACACTTTTTTATTTCACCAAATTTTACTGAATTCTTTTGTGAATTCTTTTGAATTAAAAATAATTTACTGTCAAGCACAATTTCAAGTTCATCTTGGTCAATCCCTAATTCCTTTGCTTTTCGAAATAACACAGCTATTTCCTTATCTGTCAGTTGACCGTCAGCAAGTGCTACTTCAATTAATTTTTCTAACTCTACGTTCATTTTAGAAGATTAAACTTTTTACTTTTTCAATAAAGTCCTTTTCTGCACCTTCAAGTTTTCCGTCTGCCATTGCCAACTTAGTAAGTTTTTCCAAAACTTCATTTGCTCTTTCTTTGGAACTAAATATTGTTTCGTTTTTGGTAAGTATTGGAAGAGTTGCAGAGTTCATCAAGTCAAATAATTGTTGCTTTTCTGAATTTTTAAAATCGTCTAAATGCTGGATTTCTTCAGATAGTTGTAGTTTTTCTTCTTCTTCAATTTTACCATCAGCTTTCGCAAGATGTATTAACAATGTAATTTCATTTTTTTTATCTTCTTTTGTTTTGAATCCTTTTGTTTTGAAAAGTTTACCAAAAAATCCACCAATAGATTTGGTTAAATTTCCTGCACTTTGTTTTAATTCTTCTGGTTCGCTGTGAAAAATGAT
>CAIRMK010000214.1 GCA_903879645.1 uncultured Bacteroidota bacterium | reverse complement strand
GGAAGATGCTTTTATGAAGCGATTTGATGAAAATGGGAATTTTGTAAATCCTCCAAAACCTGAGGAAATAGAGGTAGTACAAGAAGAAGTAATTGTAGAACCGCAACAATATGTTTATGTCTATAAAGCGAATAATGAAGCAGAGAAATAAGTTTCAAAAATCAGATTTAAATTTAGGAAAATAGAAATTTCAGGTTCAAAGCCTCAATTTTCAGGCTCTAAACCTTAATTTTCACGTTAATAACATCAATTTTCAAGTAAAAAGGGTGAAATTTCAAGCTTTGAACCTGAATTTTCACCCTTTGAATATGAATTTTGAGGTTTTGACCCTCAAATTTGAATTAGGTAATTAATACAAATCTAATTTTGGAGTTATTGTCTCTGTCTAACTGCCTCATATAAAAAAGCACCGCAAGCCACAGAAACATTTAAGGAGCCAATTGTTCCAAACATTGGTAATTTGGCTTTTGAATCCACAATTTTTAAAACCGATGGATTGATACCTCGATCTTCGCTTCCCATAATGATCGCAATTGGCTCGTTTAAAGAGACGTCATAAATGCTATCTTCCGTTTTTTCAGTAGCGGCTACGGTTTTAATCCCGCTTCCTTGAAGATAGAAAATAGCGTCTTTAATATGATCTACTTTAGAAATAGGCACATTGAAAACAGCTCCGGCTGATGTTTTTACGGTATCTCCGTTTACTGGTGCAGAACTTGTTTTTTGAACAATGATTCCGTCAACTCCTGTACATTCAGCAGTTCTAATAATGGCTCCAAAATTTCTAGCATCGCTCAATTGATCAAGAATTAAAAATAATGGCATTTTTCCACTTTCTACAACGCTGTCAACAAGAGTTTCTAATTTTACAAACGTAATAGGAGCAATGGTTGCCACCGCACCTTGGTGATTATTGGGCGTTAATCGATTTAATTTTTCAACTGGAACATACGAGAAATTAACGCTATGTTTTTTCATAGCCTTCATTAATTCCTGCATCAATTCACTTTGTGCATCGCTTTGAACAAATACTTTGTCAATTTCTTTTCCTGCATTTACAGCCTCTATTATGGCTCTGATTCCGAAGATTTGGTTTTCTTTTTCCATGACGCAAATGTATTAATAAAATAATAATTCAAACTAATTAAATATTTTGTAGCTTTGTTTTTATGCGAAAAATTGCATCAATTATTTTTCTAATGTCATCTCTACTTTTTTATTCACAAAAAGAAGCTAGTAATTGGTGTTTTGGAAGTCATGCAGGCATTAAATTTAATAATGACGGAACTGTAACTTCATTTAGTGGAAGTGCAATAAATACTTCATTTGGTTGTTCGACTATATCTGATTGTGATGGAAACTTACTTTTTTACACAGATGGAATAACTGTTTGGAATAAAAATCATACACAAATGGTTAATGGTTTTGGACTGAAAGGTAATGACAGCAGTACACAATCTGCAACAATATTAAAGCAACCTGGATCTGCAAACATTTTTTATATTTTTACTGCTGGTTATACGAATAATTTGTGGTCAGGCGATACTAGCTTAAATTATTCTATTGTAGATATGAGTCTTAATTCTGGACTAGGAGAAGTAACATTAAAGAATAATCTATTGTTGAGTGATGCCCCTAACAGAGTTTGTATAGTAAAAAAGAATGACGAAAATGCATTTTGGGTTCTTGCAATAGATAATAGTAATGATAGTTTTGCATCTTTTTTTGTTGATTCATCTGGAGTCAATACGACGCCTGTAATGAGTGCAATAAGTAATTTTAGTAATGGAATGGCTGGAGGTTATTTGAAGGCATCTTCTGATGGAAAAAAAATAGCAAAATGTTCATCAGTAAATGGTGATGTTTGTTACTATGATTTTGACTCATCTTCGGGTATAGTTTATAACCAGCAAATTATTTATAGTGTGGTTGTTGATTTATATAATTTAACTGTTTTAATTCCTTTTGGAGTTGAATTCTCCCAAGATAATAAACTCTTGTATGTGAGTTGCTTTAGCGATAAAGAAAGCAAAATATTTCAATTTGATTTAACTTCTAATGCTATTTCAAATAGTATTTTTGATGTTTATGGTATAGTAAATCCTGCGGATACTATTTTTTCATTACAAATGGGTCTAGATAATAAGATTTATTGTAGTATTAATACTTCGAAATATCTAGCTTTAATTAATAATCCAAATCAACTAGGGAGCTCTTGTTCTTTTGTAGAAAATGCAGTTTATTTAGGAGGTATAACTCATTGTAATGCTGGTCTCCCATCTTTTCCAAATAGTTATTTGAATAATTTTATTTACGCTGATTAAGAAGTTGACTCTTAAGTAGGTCATGACTTGAGAAGTATTTACGCGTTCGGTTTACATTGGTGCATACCAAGTACTGTACACATATTGTATAAATTAGTAACAAATCCGGTAAGAAAATTATAATCAAAGTTATATAAAATTTTTGTGGTTATTTACAAATTTTATAAAATAAATAAGGAATAGAAATTTTTAATTCAAACTGACTTTTTCGATTACGG
>CAIRMK010000213.1 GCA_903879645.1 uncultured Bacteroidota bacterium | reverse complement strand
TTGATGAATGATCCTATTCCTTATTGTCATATTGTAACAACTACAACGCACAAAACATTGCGTGGACCAAGAGGAGGAATGATTATGATGGGTAAAGATTTTGAAAACCCATGGGGATTAATTACGCCAAAAGGAGAAATTAGAATGATGTCGGCACTGCTAGACTTGGCTGTTTTTCCTGGAAACCAAGGTGGTCCCTTGATGCATATTATTGCTGCTAAAGCAGTAGCTTTTGGAGAATGTTTGACAGATGAATTTTTTAGATATGCTATGCAGGTTCAGAAAAACGCCAAAGCAATGGCAGTAGCATTTAATAAAAGAGGGTATAATTTAATTTCAGGTGGTACAGATAATCACATGATGTTAATAGATTTAAGAAATAAAAACATTACAGGAAAAGAAGCTGAAAACGCATTAGTTAAAGCCGAAATAACAGTTAACAAAAATATGGTGCCGTTTGACGACAAATCTCCATTTATAACTTCAGGAATACGTGTAGGTACTCCAGCTATAACTACACGCGGTTTGGTTGAGGAAGACATGGAAGCCGTTGTTGACTTGATTGACAGAGTGTTAATGAATCATACCAATACCGAAATTATTGAGCAAGTAGCTGAGGAAGTGAATGATATGATGAGTGAAAGGGCGATGTTCGTCTTTTAATAAATTGTTAATAACAATCTTAATAACAACCTTCGTAGTGTAGAATCTACGGAGGTTTTTTTGTTAATTTTAAACAAAAATATTTATGTTATTAACCCTTACTTTTTAAATATAAATATGAAAAAAATACTGATAATTTTCATATTATCTTTTGTTCAAACACTATACTCACAAACTACTAATACCTATCATGTGGTTAGCGGTGGGGAGACCTTGTCTAAAATAGCTCAAAAATATAAGATAACTCCTTATGATATTATAAAGCTAAACCCAACAGCGGTTAATGGTGTTAAGGAAAAAGATGTTTTAATTATTCCCAAAACCAATGGTGAGGCACAGCCTGCTACTACTTCATCTGATGCTAATACTGATAAGGCTGCTGTTGTAAAAACAGAAAGAAATTCAAGCCGATTGATTCATATTGTTCAATCCAAAGAAACAAAATATGGTGTTTCAAGACTGTATGGAATAACCATTCAACAACTTGAAGAGCAAAACCCTCAAGTAGTCGCTGGTTTACAAGCAGGACATAAACTTCAAATAACAGGGGCTACTACAAATTATAAGCAAGATTTATCTCAAGTAAAGGAATTAGTTAAATTTGATTCAAAAATTAGTTATGTCGTTCTTCCAAAAGAAACACTTTATGGAATTTCCAAAAGAAATGGGATTTCTATTGAGGAATTAGTTAGTGCTAATGCGTTTTTGAAAGAGGGTCTAAAAAGTGGTCAAAAAATTAATATCCCTGTTAGAAAGGGAGTTTCTAATTCTAATGGAGTAATAGCTAATGGTACTAATACAAATTATCATTTAGTTGAACCTAAAGAAACAAAGTTTGGTCTTTCAAGAAAATATGGTGTAACTATTGAGAAGTTGGAAAATTTGAATCCACAGATTGTTAAAGGGCTTCAAATAGGTCAAAAAATTGTTGTTCCTTCATCTTATGTTGGAAAAGAGGAGGTTGTGCAAACTGTCGTGCCAAAAGAAGTTAAAGAGACTGCTCAAATTGATAAAAGTGATGTGGTTAAACCAGCAGTAAAAGTTTCAAAACCAACTTCAACGCAAGAGTATGTTGATTATGAAGTTCAGCCAAAAGAAACTCTTTTTGGCTTATCGAAAAAGGCGGGGATGACCATTTCTGATTTTACAGCGTTAAATCCTAAATTAGCTGATGCGGTTCAGGTAGGTATGATTGTTAAGATGCCTAAAAATTCTAATGTAACTTCAAATATTCCTTTGGTTGTTTCTGAAAAAGTTAAGAAGGAAGATAATAAAAAAGAACAAGTTGTTCGTCCAAATGAAGTAAAGGCTACTAATAGATTTAAAGATTTATCCAAAACCATTGATAAATCAGTAAAAAAACAATTGGCTTTGGTTTTACCTTTTGATGA
>CAIRMK010000212.1 GCA_903879645.1 uncultured Bacteroidota bacterium | reverse complement strand
TTGCTGGTCACCAACTCTCAATATAAATCCACCAATAATAGTTGGATCTACTATATTTTCAATAGTGATTTTCATACTTGAAAATTCTGCAATTTTGGCTAATACTTTCGTTTCTAATTCCGCAGTAATAGGAAAAGCAGTAGTTACTTTAGCAACCTCAACTCCTCTACTTACATCAAATAGATGAAGGTATTCTTTAGCTATAGATTCAAGAATTTCAAATCTTTTATTTTCAAATAACAAATGAAACAAACTATTCGTTTCATTTTGAACTGTTGAAAATATTTCAGACAACGCCGACTTCTTAACATCCATTTTTATAATCGGACTTGATAAAAAATCTTTCAATTCAACACTTTCAGCAATAGCAGCTACAATTGACTTCATGTCATTATTAACCGCTTCAGCTTTTCCCGAAGTTTGTGCAATGTCTAATATTGCTTTGGCATATCTAATCGCTGCTCTAGACATAATGATTAGTTTAATTTAGCATCACCTAACATTTTCTCAACCAATTTAGTCTGAGATTCTTTGTTAGATAATTCGTCTCTTAATACTTTCTCTGCAATTTCTAAAGACAAAGAAGAAACTTGATTTTTCAATTCTGCCATAGCTGCATTTTTCTCGCTTTCAATAGCTGCTTTAGCTTGAGAAATCATTTTTTCTCCTGCTACTTGTGCTTCTGATTTAGCGTCGTTAATCATTTTATCTTTGATTTCACGTGCCTCTTTCATCATAGCATCTCTTTCAGCTCTTGCTTCAGCCAATAATTTCTCAATATCAGATTTCAAATTTTGCATCTCTTTCTTGGCATTTTCAGCAGAAAGTAACGCATTCTTGATCCCTTCTTCTCTTTCGTTTACAGCGTCAAGAATTGGTTTCCAAGCAAATTTTCTCAATAATAATAACAATCCTAAGAAAATTATTAATTGCCAAAAAAACAACCCAAACGAAAAATCATTTATTAACTTTTCCATAGTATATAGATAATTATAGTCTTTTTTAATTTAATTAATAAAATAAAAGCCACAACCAACCGTTATGGCTTTTTATTTTTTATTATTTTACTGCGAACAAAGCAGCAAAACCAATACCTTCAATAAGCGCTGCTGCAATAAGCATAGCTGTTTGAATTTTACTTGTAGCTTCTGGTTGACGTGCAATAGCGTCCATTGCAGATCCACCGATTCTACCGATACCTAAACCTGCTCCGATTACTACTAATCCAGCTCCAATAAGGTGAAGATTTCCTTCCATAATGTATATATATTTAATTAAACATTCAATTTATTAATGAGCCTCATCATGATGATGCTCTTCCGATGCCGCTCCAAAATACAAAGCAGATAACATTGTGAAAATGTAGGCTTGTAATAAGGCAACTAATATTTCAATTGTTGAAATAGCAAACGATAATAAAAATGACATACTACTTCCCACCCAATTGTGGAAAATAAACATCAAAGCCACCAAACTCATCAATACAATATGTCCTGCAAAAATATTGGCATAAAGACGTATCATCAATGAAAAAGGTTTAATTATAGTTCCTAATAATTCTATTGGTGCTAAGATAATTTTCATCGGAACCGGAACTCCTGGCATCCAGAAAATGTGTTTCCAATAATCTTTTTTAGCTGTAAATGTTGTTATCAAATAAGTAATAATAGCCAACCCAAAAGTGATTGAAATATTTCCAGTAACATTAATTCCAAGTGGTGTCAATCCAAAGATATTCAAAAACCATACGAAGAAAAAGATAGTCAATAAATAACTCATGTATTTTTTATAGTGTTTCTCACCAATGTTTGGAATGGCAATTTCGTCACGAACATACAATACGATAGGCTCAAAGAAACGTCCTACACCTGAAGAAATACCTCCGTTTTTAGCATACGATTTAGCCAAACTTACAAATAAGAAAAACATTAAGAAAGCGACTACGATTAAAGTCAATACTCCTTTAGTAATAGAAAAATCCAAAGGCTGTGCATTGGTAACATGCTCTTCTCCTTCTACTTTCTCAGTACTTAATTTTCCAGCAGCATCTGTTTTGTAGATTTTTTCATGGTGTAAAAAGTAATAATTCCCATTAGATTCTGCTACAGATTCACCATTATTGAATTTTGAAGAAGAGAAAACTTGTAAACCATTATCCCAAAGAATAATAGGTAATGAAAAACCATAATGAGCTCCTGTTTCACCATCAGCAAACAAAGTAAAACTATGTCCATCAAGAACGTGATGACCAATTACTTCATCTATTTTCTCTTGTTGTTCTGCTGCCTCATCCTTAACTTCTTTCTTTTCAACAACAACTTCCTTCTTTACTTGCATCGTATCTATTGAAGCTGATTTTCCAAATAAAGGAAGAAAAGCCACTAGAATTGCTATAATAAAATGAATCGGTTTTTTCGAAAACACCATAACTTAAAATTATCTTAATTTTTACTTCTGAAATTTGGTGCAAAGGTACATTTTTTATTAATATCCAAAAGTATAAACAACTATTTTTTGACTTAATTGTCAAATTTAATCCGTTTTATTGTTTATTATTTAATATTCTTATGGTTACAATCGTTTCTATTGTCAAAAAGATAGCGAAAACAATAAAAAAATTCATTTTTTCGGTTTCTATATAGGGACTTGAAGAGTCCAAAATTGGATTTAAAAAAAGATAGGCAATTCCTATTTTAATAAGAGTTACTAATAAAAAAACATTCCCTACATTATTAATAGCAACTGATTTTACTTTTAATAAAATGGAAACAATTATAAGGGAACAAACAGAGAAAAATATATATAAAAAGGGAAGTGAATATTGAAAACCACTTTCTTCCTTTTTATAGTTAAAAAAAAGAAAAACCAATTCGTGAATAATAAAAACAACTATTGATGCCAGTAAGAATTCTAAAATAGGTTGGTATTTTTTAAAACTCATTAGGATGTTTTATCAGATTCATTGATGTCTTTCAATTGTCTATTAATATTATAAAAGGCGAGAGCAACGCCAACAAGTGTTAGTATTTTGAC
>CAIRMK010000211.1 GCA_903879645.1 uncultured Bacteroidota bacterium | reverse complement strand
TTGAAACACATAATTCTGTTTTAAGCCTTAGTAGGTCTAAGGTTCAGAAGGAGAAAACATGGAAAGTTATCCAAACTGCTCTTGCAAATAGTGATATTATTGAAGGTATTATATTTTGCAGAATGAAAGGTGGATTTTGTGTTGATTTTGTTGGTAATTTTGGTTTTTTACCTGCAAGTCAGGCAAAAATTATTGGTAATTTGTCTGGATACAGTGGTTTCGCAGATGCCTTACAAAGTGTTAGAGATGCACAATCAAGTCTTGCGAGTTCTTTTAATGCTGTTAATAAAACAGAAGTTGGAACAGATGCTTATGCTCAATCTATTAATACTGCTCAATCTGCTAGGCAGAACTTAGCAACACAAGTTGGAAATTTAAATGATATTCTAACTCCACCAGCAGAAATAAGAGCAGGATGGGAACCTCTTATTCAAAATGCGACAAAAGAATTGGGCGATGCACAATTAGAACAACAAAGAGCGCAAAAGAGTTATGATAATTATTCGAGCCAAGCAAATAAGGTCTATCTTGATAATATTAGAGATACTGTAAATAATGCACAGATTCAATTGAATAACTATCAAGCAGCAAGAGCAGTGGGTCAAACAGTACCATTAGAAACAGGATCGTCTTTATCTTGGACAGGAAGTTATAATCCTTTTGATTTTGGAGGGAAAACACCAACTCCAACTCCAACATCAACTCCATCTATGCCATCATCTTCTGGTTCGACTAGTGCTTTGGATCAAATGTGGAATACAGGAAGTGTGGAATCAAACGATGCAGGAATAGGAACTTTAACTAAATCAAATATAACGAATACACTTGTAACTGAACCAATGTATGGAGATGTTGGAACTATAAGTGAACCTGATTTTTCTAATTTATTTAAGAATTCAGATTTAGCTAATTCATCATTTTTAGAACCTGCTATTTCGCCAATAATGATTCCCATAATTACAAAAACTTTAACAGAATGGGAATCACCATCAATTTCGACTGTAATGAGTCCCCAAAAATTACAATCTCAGGTTCAAACTTTAACTACACAACAGGCTGTTCAAACAGAAGTAAATCCATCAATACAGATACAGCCAGAGGTGGAATCGCAAACAAGTTTACAGGCAATTATGACTCCTGCTGTTTCTTTGAGTCAAATAATGGGAATACAACCACAAACTGCGATGCAAATTAATACAGAACATTTAGTTAGTCCAGCGGTTGAAGTCGAATCTGCTACTGATTTGCAACAGCAAATGGATCAGCAACAAGAACAGCAACAGGTGCAACAGCAGAAACAACAGACCGAGACGAAGACTGCTACTGATGTTCAAACTGTTGTTACAAACGAAGAGCCACCTCCCGATGAAGATACACCAACAAGTGAATTATTCTTCCCTCCTGATAAGAAAAAGAATAAAAAGAAAAACAAGAAGATACAGAAAGAGAGAATAACCAAACAGACTTATCAATATCTATTCAGTAAGACACCTGAATTGCAGTTACACATGCCAACTGGTTCACAACTTACAAGAGGTGGAATACTTGGTGGAGAACTAACCGAACGGAGAGTTACAACTGTTGAGCCATCTAAGACAGTAGAAGAGGGTGTTAAGATTAATACAAGGTCTTATGACAGGATTCGTGGAAAGCGCAGTAACGATTACAGAGGAATTAGCCGAACAAATTTGGCAATTGCTTAAATATGAACAAACTTAGATTAATACTTGCAATGGTTTTGATGGTAGTCACTCTTATAATTGGAGTGGCTTTACC
>CAIRMK010000210.1 GCA_903879645.1 uncultured Bacteroidota bacterium | reverse complement strand
TTCCAATGTGGGTGTAATATGTGTGCTTCGTAATTTCATGATTCCACAAATTTACAGAAGTAAAAAAGTGTTTGGAAATCTTTCTCACAAAATAGTTATCAACCATCATAACTCTGGCATATCAGAAACGGACAATTGTTTTATTTCCAATCCTCTCAAATAAGTAAGGGTAACTTGCAAGGTACTATGTCCCATTACATGCTGCAATTTTGTCAAGTCACCTGTTTTCTCATAAACCTTAATTGCACCAGTATGTCTGAAACTATAAAGTGTGTTGTGTTGTTTCAAAATCTTTGACTTCTTTTTATACCTTGACCAAAGTGTCTTGAAGTAATCTTCATTATATGCGTATGGATTTCCTGAAAAGATGTTGTTTTCATCTTCGCCTCTATTGAGTCTCTCTCTTACAAAATTAGGAACAGGAACAATCCTGTTTTTCTTTCCTTTGTTTCTTGAACCTGACAAACTGATATAACTCATATCATCTGCAAAATCCCCATTTCAAATTACGAATTTCAACATGCGGTCGTAACAAACAACCATATGTAATCAAACAGCACACATGTAAATCTATATTGTATTGTGAAATTTCCTCTAATGTACATTTTACATCCTTGATTGGTTTGTGAAGGACTTCTTCTTTCTTCTTAAGTTTGATTGATTTGAATGGATTCGGAAGTTTATAGGCTTCAAACATTTCACCAAGTAACGCAGAGTAAACAATCTTGAAATTGAATTGTACTCTTGAAGAATCACTTGTGAATCGCAACAATTCTCTTGCTTTGGAAATATCAAATTCAGAAAATTTAAGATTTCTGTACTGTTGGATCTTGACAAAGTTGTCAATACAACTTGCCGCTTTTTTTAAATCGCGTACATAATAAGAACTGTACTTTACTGACAACTTTTGTTTCAATGCTTGTTGTCCTGCATGCTCAAGTAATATGTTTTCAATTTTTACTTCAACATCATTTTTGATTGCATCGGTTGGTCTCCAACCTTTCTCCAACATGTTTTGAAATGCAATTAACATTTCATGCAATTTGATTTGTTTTTCTGGATCCTCACATTGATTTGGTTGCAGATCAAGATTCAAAATTTTTGCGTTGTAATACCTATATCTTTTTCCGTTGAAAAAGAATGAAATTCCCACTCTGGAATCGGCTTGAAGAAAGGATTTTAATCGTTTGAATTCGTAGTTCATTGTGACACTTTTGTGACACAAATCACAATTTACTCACTTAATTACTTGATTATCAAGTATTTGAAGCAGGATTCATAACCCTGAGGTCGGGAGTTCAAATCTCCCTCTCGCTACAAAATATAAAAGTCTTAAACAAATCATTGTTTAAGACTTTTTTTTAACTCTTCATTTTATTTTTCTCAGTTGTTTTGTAAAACATTGTTAATCAATCTATTTTATTTAATAAAAAGCTCAATTAAGTTAATAATACATATAATTTTTTTCTTACTTTAACATATTAAAAATGTATTTAATCGATTTTTTAAGTATTTAATCGATCAAATATTTTTTTAAACTCCTATTCATCCCTATTTTTGGCTTGTCAAATCAATAGATCAGAATTAATAAAATTAATTCAATAAAACATCAATAACTAAACCCAAATAGTTATGAGAACAAGTTTAAATAAAGCAGAAATAAAATTTATCTTTTTAATTTTACTATTAATGATAGTTGGTTTTGGATATGCTCAAACTACTATACCATATACAAGCTCGGGAACTTTTATTCCTCCAGCAGGTGTTACATCTATTCAAGTTAATGCCTATGGTGCTGGTGGTGGTGGTGGGCATGGTGGTAGTGGTGGCACCAAATATGGCGGTGGAGGTGGCGGTGGAGGTGGTTTTTCACAAAACATTAGCATAACCGTTACGTCTGGAACTTCATATCCTATAACAATTGGAACAGCGGGAACTACAGGCACAGTCTCAAATGGAGGAAATGGAAGCGCAACAACAGCTACATTTGGAGGAACAACAATTACTGCAAATGGTGGTAATGGTGGTGGTGGTGGAACTGGAAGTGCTGGTGGAAGTGCTGGTACCGGTGGAACTGGTACTGGTGGGTCTACAAATAAAACTGGAGGTGCTGGTAAAGCTGGATCTACTACTGGAAGTGGTGGCGGTGGTGGTGGGGCTGCATTAACTGGAAATGGTGGAGCTGCTGGAACTATACCTACTGCTGGATCATCTGGTGGAACAAATGCTGGAGCTGGAGGTACTGGAAGTATTTTAAGTAATACAAATGGAACAATTGGAAACAACTACGGCGGCGGCGGCGGCGGCGGTACTGGCTCAGCTAGTGGAGCTAGTGGAGCTGGAGGCTATATGACAATAATATTTACCTGTCCAAGCTATAGTTTAACCTCGTCTGCTTCTGCAACAGGACCATTATGTGTTTCATCTAGTTCAGTAGTTACTTTACGCTCAACATCACTAAGTACAGGAACTTATACAGTCAAATATAATCTATCTGGGTCAACTACAGCAACCGGAAACACTGCAACAATGAGTTTCACCTCAGGAAGTCCAGGAATAGGAACTTTTTCAACTTCATTATTAAATGCTGGAACGACAACTATTACTATAACAAATTTATCCTCTGGAACCTGCAACAGTACAATTAGTTCAAATAACTCAGCCAATACAACTGTTGTCCCATCTCCAACTGCAGTAGCTGGTACGATAATTAATACCTGTTCAACAACTGGAGCAGTAAATATTACGACTGGAGCAAATGCTACAAATTATACTTCAATTCTTTGGACTTCAAGTGGAACCGGCACATTTGCAAATGCAAATTCATTAACTACATGCACTTATTTACCAAGCGCTTCGGATATTGTTTCAGGAAATGTAACATTAACATTAACTGTTAGTGGGAATTCACCATGTACAACTGCAATATCAACTAAAACCTTAACCATTAGCCCAGCTACAACAGCAGATGCTGGGACTGCAATATCTTTTTGCTCCATTTATGTTTCGACTAATGTTTGTGCAGGAGCAACTGCAACCAATCAAACTAATACAGTTTGGACAAGTAGTGGAAGTGGTACCTTTACAAATGCTAATTCATTAACTGCATGCACCTATACTCCTAGTTCTGCAGATATTATTGCTGGAAGTGTAATTTTGACTTTAACAGCAACGAACGCTGGTTGTACAGCAACATCTACCAAGACCTTAACAATTACTTCTCCTGCAGCAGCAAATGCGGGAACCGTAATAAATTTATGCAATGCTTCTGGAACAGTAAATATTACTGCTGGAGCAAGTGCAACAAATTATTCTAGCATAACTTGGACTTCTAGTGGTACAGGAACTTTTACCAATCCAAATTCATTAACTGCTTGTACTTATACTCCTAGTGCAGCTGATAATTTAGACGGAGGTGTAATATTAACTCTTACGGCAATAGGCTTAAGCTCTTGTTTTAATGATGTATCTACAAAGGCATTGAATATACTTGCTCCCACGGCTACTGCAGGTGATGCAATCTCAACTTGTTCAAGTTCTTCTGCAGTAAACATTACATCTGGGGCAGCAGCGACAAACTATACTACATTAACCTGGACTTCAAACGGTACTGGTACTTTTACAAATGCAAACTCATTGTCTACTTGTACTTATACACCGAGTGCCGCAGACATTAATGCCGGAAGCGTAACACTTACCCTTACAGCTTCAAGTGTGGGATGTAGCGATGATACTTCTACAAAATTATTAACAATTTATACAACTCCTACAATTACAACAACGGTACCATCAACAAGAACTGGAACTGGAACAACTATTATAGGAGCAACTCCATCCGCGGGTACACCTTATTGGTATGCCAATTTAACCGGAGGTTCTTCAATTGGTTTTGGATCAAGTTTTACAACGCCTTCTATTTCTACTACAACTACATACTATGTAGAAGCTGTTAATGGTACTTGTTCTTCATCGCCGAGAACTGCCGTTATAGCAACTGTAAACTATTCATCAATAAATGTTACAGGCAATGCTATTGCAATTATTAATGGCAGTTCAACACCTTCAACAACCAACTGGACAGATTTTAGCACAACCAATTCAACACGTACTTTTACAATAAATAATACTGGACTTGGTATCTTAAATATTGGAGCCATCTCTTTTTTTGGAGCAAATGCAAGTGATTTTAGTGTAACAACGTTTCCTTCCAATTCTGTAGGAAATTCATCGAGTACTACATTTATTGTGACATTCAATCCATCTGCTGCTGGAATTAGAACAGCAACAATTTCAATAATCAACAATGATTCCAGTAATAACCCTTACACTTTTGCATTACAAGGAACAGGTGTTGCTCAAGGAATTTCAATTCAAGGAAATGCTACAACAATAACAAATGTATCATCTACAACAACAACAACCAATTGGACAGATTTTAGCAATATAACAAATACAAGAACTTTTACCATTATTAATAGCGGAAATGTTATTCTAAATATTGGAACAATAACTTTTACAGGAGCGAATGCTTCAGATTTTTCGATTCAAACGGCACCTAGTGCTACTGTAGCTGCTTATGGAAGTACTACATTTACAGCACTGTTCACTCCAAGTGCTACAGGAACTCGAAATGCAACAATTAGTATTGTTAACAATGATAGCACCAAAAATCCTTTTACATTTGCTGTTAGTGGATCAGGTGCCACCCAGCTTATATCTATCAAAGGAAATTCTGCTGCTATTACTAATGGATCAACAACTGTATCAACTTCCAATTGGACTGATTTTAGTACTGTAACAATAACTAGAACTTATACAATTTATAATACTGGCACTTTACCATTAACTATCGGAGCAATTACTTTTACAGGAACAAATCCAACTGATTTTTCGATTCAAACATCTCCAAGTTCTAGTATCCCAGCTCTTGGAAGTACTACCTTTACAGTTTTATTTACTCCTGGTGCAACAGGTACTCGATCTGCTACAATAAACATTGTAAATAATGATAGTACCAAAAATCCATTTACATTTAAGGTTCAAGGAACTGGTGTAGTACAAGGAATAACAATACAAGGAAATGCATCAAGCATTACCAATGGTTCAACAACACCTTTAACTTCAAATTGGACAGATTTCAGTACTGTTGCATCTACAAGAACCTTTACAATTATTAATGGTGGTAATTTTCCATTAACAATTGGTGCATTATCTTTTAGTGGAACCAATGCTGCTGATTTTTCAATTCAAACGTCACCAAGCGCTACAATTGCTGCATTTGGAAGCTCAACTTTCACAGTATTATTTACGCCTAGTGGAACAGGTACAAGAACTGCAACAATTAGCATAGTTAATAATGATAGTACTAAAAATCCATTCACTTATAAAATACAAGGAACTGGTGGAACATTAGTTATGACCGTAACCAATACTAATGGAGTTGCTATTTCAAATGGTGATACTACTCCTACACCTACAAAACTTACAGATTTTGGGAATGTATCTATTGATAGTGGTTCTGTAATAATTACTTATACAATTACAAATACAGGAACTGGAACATTATTTATTGGAGCTACGTCTTTTACAGGAACTAATGCTAGTGATTTTAATATGACTTTAGTCCCAAGTTCTTCTATAGCTCCGGGAGGCAGTAGTACATTCGAAATTGCCTTTAACCCAACTATTAAAGGGACCAAAACAGCTACAATTTCATTAATGACAAATGCAACTGGAATGACCCCCTTTACTTTTGCTTTAACCGGATTAGGAGTGCAAACTTATTTAGATACTGACGGAGATGGAGTTACTGATAATAAAGATTTAGATGATGATAATGACGGAATTCCAGACATCAAAGAACAAGCAGATGCACTTAATTATCCTACAAATAATTTAGTTCAATATGTTTTTTTAAATGAAACTTTTGGAGCTGGTAAAACAAAAGGACAAATTAATATTAACATTCCTGGTGCCACTACTACCTCTTGTTATGAAGATAATATAACTACAAACGCAAATAATTGTGCGTCTAATTCTTCTGGAGTGCTTGATGACGGTGAATATTGCGTTAATTATTTAGTAACTAATACTAATGGTATATCATCAGATCCAGAAAATCTTCACCATGATTTAGCTTGGACAGATCAACGAGACCATACAGGAGATCTTTATGGAAGAATGGCTATTTTTAATGCTGATTTTTCTGCCGGTTCTTATTTTTATCAGGCAGTCATTAATGGTGTTCTACCTAATACTCCAACAACTTTTAGCTTTTGGGTTATGAACCTAATGAGACAGGGAAATCTTAGTGGAACTATTTTACCAAATATTACAATTGAATTTAGGGATGTAACGGGAGCTACATTAATTGCAAGCTATAATACAGGGGATATAGGTAGATGTTCAGCTACCAATTCTTTAGATAATACTTGTGGCCCCTCATTATCCAATTGGTTAAATTATACTACAACTGTCAATTTAGGTAATGTGTCTGATTTTATTATAAAAATTAAAAACAATGCAGCTGGAGGTGGTGGAAATGATTTTGCAATGGATGATATTACAATTAGTCAATTGTATGTAGATTCTGATGGTGATGGAATTCCTAACATCTTTGACTTAGATGATGAAAATGATGGCATTCCGGATGTTGAAGAAGCCGGGTTGAAAGCCTATAGTAATGGATCATCTAAAATGGATCCTAGCTTATGGGTAGACGCCAATCATAACGGGCTTCACGATGCTATAGATGCTCAAATCGCTGCTGGAACTTATTCGATTCCAGATACTGACGGTGATGGCGTCCCTAATTACTTAGATTTAGATAGTGATAATGATTCGTTCTTTGATGTTGATGAAGCTGGAATGTTAAATGGAGATGGCGACATTAATGATGATGGAAAAGGAGATTTAGTAGATAGTGATAAAGATGGCATATTAGATTTATATGATAACTATGTTGGCTTTGGAACTACTTCAAGAGCCTATGCTCAAGATACCGATGGTGATGGAATTCCAGACTATTTAGATTTAGACTCCAATAATGATGGAATTAACGATATTCAAACTGGTTTATATGGTAGTTTAGACACTAATAATGATGGAAAAATAGATGGCTCTGTAGATATAGACAAAGATGGAATATTAGACTCTTTTGATACGAATCCAAATGTGATAGGTTCACCAAGAGACTTGAATCGAAAACTTGAATTAGATTTTGATGGAAGAAATGACTATGCAGAAAACGCCCCAATTCTTGGAGGATTAGCAAATGCCTCCTTAATGGCTTGGATTGATTTAAACAGTGCTTTTAGTTCAGATGGCCTGATTGTAGGGCAAGACAAATTTCAAATTAGAGTGACTAGTGCAAAAAAATTAGAGGTTGCAGTAAATAGTACAACTCTTACATATAGTACTCTTACCTTGAACACAAAACAGTGGTATAATGTCGCAGCCGTTTATGGCGGTGGATTAGTTAAATTGTATCTAAATGGAGTGTTAGTAGCTTCTCAAACGGCAACTGGAAATATTGCTGCTGATGCTACAAAATTAACCTTAGGTAAAAATCCAGCGGCTAATACAAAGTATTTTAAAGGAAAAATCGATGAGATTAGAGTATTTAATACTGCTCTAACCGATGATCAAGTGGAGAAAATGGTATATCAAGAAATTCAAAATACAAGTTCTCAAGTTAGAGGTGCAATCATCCCTAAAAAAATTCCTGCTTTACCTTTTGCCAATTTATTGCGTTACTATAGAATGGATACTTATAAAGATGATATTGTTGACGATTTAACGACCGCAACAGTAGATAAAGGAACAGGTATGAAGCTATACAATTTTAAAAATATTTATGTACAACAAGCTCCAATGCCATTTGTAACAAAAAGAGCAGGTTCATTTGCAACGGCAATTGACGATTCTACAAATGATATTAGAGGATTGGATGCTATGGATCAAGATTGGTCAATAATTCAAGTCAAACATAATATTACTGAAATATCAAATAATATTGACTTAGGAATGTTTGTTGACCCAAGTGCAACAATAACAATGAATAATGATACTAAACTTCAAAATGATTGGTATTTAAAATTAGATGGCACACTTATTTTAAACGGAAAATCACAACTTGTTCAAACCACCATTAGTGATTTAGATGTAACGAGTGCGGGTAATGTTCATAGAGATCAACAAGGACAATCTAACTTATATAACTATAACTATTGGTCATCGCCTGTTGGACCAATCAATACAAGTTCAAATAATAATGTATTCACAGTTGATGTTGTGATGAAAGACGGAACTACAAGTACTCCACAAAACATATCATGGACTAGTGGATTAAATGGTAGCCCTACAAGCCCCATAACATTAAGTAGTTATTGGATATTCAAATACCAAAATCTTAGCAATGCTTATGCAAATTGGGCGTCGGTTGGACCTACTGGCTCATTATTACCCGCTCAAGGATATACCTTAAAAGGCAGTGGTGCTGCAACTGCAACTCAAAACTATACTTTTGTTGGTAAACCAAATAATGGAGGAATAACTACATCAATTGCCGCCGGAAATCTAAACCTTTCAGGAAATCCTTATCCATCTGCAATTGATTCTAATGCGTTTATCATTAACAATAGTGATTCCATAACAGGTACTATCTATTTTTGGCAACATGCTAGTAATAATAATACCCATAATGTAGCTAATTATCAAGGAGGCTATTCAGCACTTAACTTAACTGGTGGGACAGGACCAGTAGCACCAGTAACTATAAGTGGTATCGGTACAAGTTCTAAAATACCAAATAGATACATTCCTGTAGGACAAGGATTCTTTATTGTAGGCTCTACAATTGGAGGAACCGTAACTTTTGATAATAGTATAAGAGGTTTTGTAAAAGAAGATGATGCCATCAACTCAAATACTCTTTTCAAACAAACTATAGTTAGCACAGCAGTAGGATATAATGCCGAAGATTTTGTGCCAACTGACTCCTTTAAAAGAGTACGTTTAGGATTGACATCGACCGATAATTATCACCGTCAAATTCTTTTAGGATTTATGGAAAATCATGCCACTGAAGGAATTGATATTGGATATGATGGTGCTAATATTGATAATCAACTTAATGATATGTATTTTATGAATAGCGGTACTCGATTGAACATTCAAGGTGTTGGATATTTTGATGTTAACAAAACCTACCCTCTTGGAATAAAAACTAATGTGGCGGGGTCAGTTGATATAATGGTTGACAAAACAGAACATTGGAATGCCAATCAAAAAATTTATATTCTTGACAATACCACTGGAATTTATCACAATGTTACCTCTCAAAAATATACAGTACAAGTACCCGCCGGTTTAACGGAAACTCGTTTTTCTTTAACCTTTAAAAATACTTCGGCACTAGCTACAAATACTTTTGATTTAGATAATGGAATTGATATCACTTATGCCAATGCAAGTAATATTTTAAACATAAAAAACAACGTGATTGATACCACGGTAGAAAAAGTATCGCTTTTCAATATGTTGAGCCAATTGGTAAATGAATTTGATGTAAAAGATCAAAATCAACAAAACATCCAAGTACCTATTCGAGATTTGAGCACCGGAACTTATATTGTCAAAGTAAAAACGGACAAAGGAGATACATCGAAAAAAATTATTTTTAATTAGGGTTAAGAATAATGGTTTGACGACCGAAAAACCACGCTTTTTTAAGCGTGGTTCTTCTCATATATATAGAATAATAACTTTTTAAATACCAAACAAACCCCACCTTTTCTTTAATAAAAAGGATTGAAATTAAAAAATAAGAGGAAAATCATTTTCAAAAGGGGTTTATGATTTTTCTTAAAATGGAAAGCCGCGTTTACTGCGTGGCTTTTCTGTTTTATAAATATAAAAACTTTGCCGAAACTTTCTTGGGACAATTCCTACTCGGAAACTGTATCTTGAAAACTACAAGAGAGAATTCGAGCTCTCGAACGACTTATAGTTTTTGAAATTTATATGGTTTTTAAAAAATGGGGGATTTAACATTTCAAAGGGGAAAAGGCTGTTCCATTACTAATGAAACAGCCCATATATAGAATTTAAACTAACTTTTAATATTTTAATTTCCCAACCAATTCTTCAAAGCTAACTTGAGTTTGTTCGCCTGAAACAATGTTTTTTAAGGTAAACAGTCCGTTAGCAATTTCTTTCACAACAAAAGATATGTTTCTTCTTTCGGCATGTTTAAATTGTTTGTCAATCTTAGCAGGATCAGGATAAAACTCGGCTTTAATATTTTGAGTGCGCAATTTCTGAATGGTTTGCATCGCTTCAAAAGCTTGGCTTTCGCCAAAATTTAAAAACATAATTTTAGTAGAAGTCGTTACCGTTTCTGGAAACAAGTTCAGTTCTTCTAAAACCAAATAGATTCTATCCAATCCAAACGAAATTCCTACGCCACTCATGTTTTTCAACCCGAAGATACCGGTCAAATCATCATATCGTCCGCCGCCACCAATACTTCCCATTGCCACTCCTGCAGGTGCCAAAACTTCAAAAATAGCTCCAGTATAATAGTTCAAACCACGAGCCAACGTTACATCTAAATCTAAAATGGCTTTTTGCAAACCTAATTGAATCACGTTGTCACAGATGAATCGCAATTCTTCAATGCCTTTCATTCCTTCGTCCGATGATGAAAGTAATGCCGACAATTTCTCAATTTTCTCTTGAATTGTTCCAGTAAAATTGAATAACGGTTGCACTTTTACTAAAGCTTCTTCCGAAATTCCTTTTTCAAGCATTTCTTTTTTAACGCCGTCCTCTCCTATTTTGTCCAGTTTATCTAAAGCAACGGTAAAGTCAATCAATTTATCTGAAGCACCAATCACCTCAGCAATTCCCGATAATATTTTACGATTATTGATTTTGATAGTAACACCATTCAAACCCAATTCAGCAAAAACCGAGTCGTACAATTGCACCAACTCTACTTCTTGCCACAACGAATTCGAACCAACTACATCGGCATCACACTGATAAAATTCTCTAAAACGTCCTTTTTGAGGTCTATCGGCACGCCAAACCGGTTGAATTTGATAACGCTTAAACGGAAACTCAATTTCACTTTGGTGTTGTACCACATATCGTGCAAACGGAACGGTCAAGTCGTAACGAAGGGCTTTTTCGGAGATTTTGGTTGTTAGTTTTTTATAATTTATGTCTTGTAATTCTTCTGTTAAAACCTTATCCAAATAATCTCCAGAATTCAATATCTTAAAAATCAATCTATCGCCTTCTTCACCATATTTTCCCATCAAGGTATCCGAATTTTCAAAACTTGGAGTTTCTATAGGCTGGTAACCATAGTTCTCAAAATGAGTTCTCATAATAGAAATAATATAGTTACGTTTAGAAACCTCAACAGGAGAAAAATCGCGTGTGCCTTTAGGAATGCTTGGTTTAGATGCCATTTTTAATATTAGATTTTAAATTTTAGATTTTAAATATTTAATATCTGATATCTAATATTTAAAATTCATTTGGCAAATATCATACTTTTTAAAATAATTTATAATTCTTATACCACAAACTTGTAACAAAAACCGTAATTTCGTGTCAAATCATGATTATGAATGCAGTTTTCAGAGAAAATATAAAGATTGCCATGAGTTCGATTCGCGCACAATTGTTGCGAACGATACTTACTATTGTTATCATTGCCATTGGAATCACCGCTTTAGTTGGAATTCTTACCGTGGTTGCTGCCATTGATAGCAACTTGAATTCTAAATTTGCTTCTATGGGTTCCAATACCTTCAGCATCAACCAATATGAATTTAAAACTAGAAACCAAGGTGGTGGAGAAATTGAAAAAATAAATCCAATTATTTCCTATCCTGAAGCTAAAGAGTATAAAGAAAAATACAATTATCCATTTACTCATACATCGCTTTCCTTTACTGCAACTGCAACTGCCGAAGTTAAATATGAAGATCAAAAAACCGATCCAGAAGTTGCTGTTCTTGGTGTTGATGAATATTTTACTGCCAACGGAGGATTTGAAGTAGTGCAAGGAAGAAACTTTAATAGTTTTGATATTTCAAACAATACGTATTCATGTGTTGTTGGTAGTGATTTTGCTACCAAAGGATTATTAAAAGATGTCAATCCAATTGATAAAATCATATCGGTTCGAGGAGCTAAATTCAAAGTAATTGGAGTACTTAAAGAAAAAGGTTCCACCTTTGGAAATAACCAGGATTTAAGAGTGTTGATTCCGATTCAAGTGGCACGCTCTTTGTTTTCAGCACCTAAAATAAATTATACTATCAGCACTATGGTGGATAAAAAAGAATTGCTCGAACAAGCAGTGGATAATGCTACCGTAACGATGCGTCAAATTAGAAGATTAAATCCAGTAGAAGAAAGCAATTTCGGAATTTCAAGAAGTGATGATTTAGTAAATAGAATTGCTGAAATGACTGGGGTTTTAAGTCTGTCTGCTTGGATTATTGGAATCATTACCATCCTTGGTTCGTCTATAGCATTAATGAACATCATGATAGTTTCTGTTACCGAAAGAACACGTGAAATTGGAGTTCGAAAATCACTGGGAGCCAAACGTGGCACTATTGCATGGCAATTTTTCATGGAAACATTATTAATTGGACAAATTGGTGGTTTCGTTGGAATTATTTTTGGAATTTTAGTAGGGTATCTAATGGCCTCCTTAATGGAATTTGGCTTTGTTATTCCTTGGGGAGCAATCATTGCAGCGGTCATTACAAGCTTTATAGTAGCCTTAGTTTCTGGCTTATACCCTGCCATCAAAGCTTCTAAATTGGATCCTATCGAGGCTTTGCGATATGAATAGTTTATTTATATAAACTACACGAAATCATTCTATCATTTCCGTAGACATCTTTCTTTAATTTGATATTTTTAAATCCTAAATTTTCTAATAATTCAACAGTTTCTTTTCCTAAATATTGATTGATTTCAAAATACAATTGTCCATTTTCAGATAGATTTTTCTTGGCTAATTGTGCAATTTTTCTATAAAAAAGTAATGCATCATGATCCTCAACAAACAAAGCCAAATGAGGCTCATATTCTAAAACATTAGTTTTGATTTCAGCTTTTTCTAGATTTCTAACGTAGGGTGGATTGGAAACTATAATATCAAATTGTGTGTTCAAATCAGTTGTTTCAATAATATCCATGTGGGTTATATCCACATTAACTTTATTAATCGCTGCATTTTTCTTAGCAACTAACAATGCTCTTAATGAAACATCAAGTAAAGCAACTTGACTATTGGCAATATTTTTAGCCAATGAGATTCCAATGCAACCGCTACCAGTTCCAATATCAAGAATCTTTAGAATATAAGATTTTTGGATTGTTCGATTATTAGAAATTATCAATTCCACCAACTCTTCGGTTTCGGGTCTTGGAATTAGTGTATTTTCATTTACAAGAAATGGCAATCCATAAAATTCAGTTTCTCCTAATATATATTGTATCGGTTTCTCTTTTTTCAGTTCGTCCAAAACATTTCGCCAACGAGACAATTGCATAGCGTCCATTTCCATAGCAGGATTCAAAGCCAAATCAATACGTTTTATATTATGAAAAGACTCCAATACAATATAAAAGAAACTCTCAATTTCCTTTTCATCATATAAAGAAGAAAGCTCTTTTAAAAACGTTGATTTATATTCTTTTAATAACATTAAACTATTATAAACAAATTTAAACTATAATAAACTCTTTAACATCCAAACTGGGCAGCTTGTATGACCTGTTCCTCCAAGGGGAGCGCAAAGATACTCAAACCCTACTTTCATATACAATTTTTGAGCACTTAACATTTCGGGTAATGTTTCTAAATAGCATTTTTCATAACCAAAATCTTTTGCTTTCTGTAAACATTTTTGAATCATTTCAAATCCGATTCCCTTTCCTCTCGCTTCTTGCAAGAAATACATTTTTTGTAATTCGCAAATGTTTTCCTCTGAATTATCCAACTGGCTCACTCCTGCTCCACCTATGATTTTTCCATTATCTTCCACTACAAAATAAATTGCTTTGGGTTTATCATAAGCTTCAAACATGGAATCCAATTGAGAATCAGCAAAAGCAGTTCCTGTTTTAGGATATTTATCTGATATAAAAACTTGACGAATTACATTGGCAATTTCCTTGTTATCTCCTTGTTGGATTTCTCTTATTATTATAGAATTCATTATAAAGAATATCTTATTTTTGTGATGTGAAGATACATGAAAAATATATTAGACGCTGCATCGAATTAGCAAAAAACGGATTGGGAACTACTCACCCAAATCCATTGGTTGGTAGCATTATAGTATATAAAGATGAAATTATTGGAGAAGGTTGGCATAAAAAAGCTGGAGAACCGCATGCAGAAGTAATTGCTATAAATTCAGTTAAAGATAAATCATTACTTTTTAAAGCTACTATATATGTAAGTTTAGAACCTTGCAGCCATTTTGGAAAAACTCCTCCGTGTTGCGATTTGATAATTGCAAACAATATCCCAAATGTTGTTATTGGAACCATGGATCCCTTTGCAAAAGTTGCTGGAACTGGAATAAAAAAACTAATTGAAGCAGGAAAAAATGTAATAGTTGGAATTCTAGAAGATGAATGCAACGAACTCAATAAACGTTTTTTCACTTTTCACAATAAAAAAAGACCTTACATTATTTTAAAATGGGCTAAAAGTTTAGATGGTTTTATTGCACCATTAACAAAAGTAAAGAAAGAACCTGTATGGATTACCAATGATTATTCACGTCAATTAGTCCATAAATGGCGTAGCGAAGAACAAGCAATATTGGTCGGAACAAACACAATTATAGACGATAATCCTTCATTAACAACTCGAGATTGGACAGGAAATAATCCAATCAGAATAGTTTTGGACCAAAATAATAAAATTTCAAAAGAAAATCATATCTTTGATAATCAAGCAAAAACTATTCTTCTTTCAAGAACTGAAATCGATTATTCAAAAAAAATAGGTGTTCAAATTGCTGATTATCTATTTAATAACAACATTCAATCAGTGATTATTGAAGGTGGAAGACAAACTTTGCAAACATTTATAGATGAAAGTATTTGGGACGAAGCACGAATTTTTAAAGGTAAAAAACCTTTTATTGAAGGAATAAGAGCTCCACTTATTAAGTGTAAAAATGTAAAACAACAACAAATTCTTGAAGATGAACTTTTAATATTTTTCAATCATGATTGACACTATAATTTTTGATTTCGGTGATATTTTTATCAATTTGGAGAAAGAAGCTCAAGTAGAAGCTTTCAAAAAACTAGGTTTACCTGCCCCAAATGAAGAACTTATAGAAATGAATGACTTATTTGAAAAAGGTAAAATATCTGAACTTGAATTTATTAATTGCTTTCATAAGTTTATCCCTAATGCCAGTGTTGAAGAAATAAGACATGCTTGGAATACCATAATCGGTGAATTCCCTCTTTATAGATTAGAATTTTTACAAATGCTTTCCAGTAGATACCGTTTGTTTTTATTGACAAATACTGACGAAATACACATCAGCAAATTTGAACATAAAGTGGGCGTTTCCTTCTTTAGTGATTTTTACCAATGTTTTGAAAAAGTATATTATTCTTATGAAATGGGGATGAGAAAACCTGATGCTAGCATTTATAGTTATATAATAAATAAACATGATTTATCTCCAAAACGTACATTATTTGTAGATGATAAAAAAATAAATACCGATGCCGCAGCTAGTATTGGAATTAATGTTTGGAATTTACAAGTAGGTCAAGAAGATGTTGTAGATTTATTCAATCAAAAACATTTGCCTTTATAAGTTTTGAACGACTCTTACAAAACCATTTTATCCCCTTCTGAAGAAATTCTATTTAAAGAAAAAAACAGCAAGTTTTATGGATACGCTTTTCCAGTAACTTCAGAAGATGAAATCAAAACTCATTTAGATATTTTGCGAAAGCAACATTATGGAGCCGTTCATTATTGTTATGCCTTTCAAATTGGAACTGATAAAATCCAATTTAGAGCCAATGACGATGGCGAACCAAGCAATACCGCTGGAGCACCAATCTATGGGCAAATTCAATCCTTTGGTCTTACTAATGTTTTAGTTGTTGTAGTTCGCTTCTTTGGAGGAATTAAATTAGGTGTTGGCGGATTGATTTCAGCCTATCGAACCTCTGCGCAAATGGCATTGGAAGTTTCCGAAATTATCGAAAAAACCATAGACATACATTATATCATATCTTTTGATTACAAAAACATAAATAAAGTAATGCGAGTGATTAAAGAAAAAAATCTAGAAATCATTTCTCAAAAAATGGAAATGAGTTGTGAAATTGAAATTGCAACTCGAAAAAAAAATGCCGAATCTATATTCGACATTTTTGATACTATGTTTGAAATTGAGATAAAATTAAAAGAATAATCTTATTCATTCAAAATATCCAAAAGATGCTGTGGCGGAACAATTGGTTTTCCATTTTTTGTATCAACAAAAACCAATATAAAATGAGCAGTTGTTAATAACTCTTCATTTTCATTACGAATTTCACAATCAAATTCAATCTTTACACCACTATAGTTTCGAAGTTTAGTAGTGACAATCAATAGGTCATCATAATGCGCTGGTTTCTTAAAATTTAAGTGCATCGAAACAATTGGTAATGCAATTCCACTTTCTTCTAGTTTTTTGTATGAAACCCCTTTATCTCTTAGCCATTCTACTCTTCCTATCTCAAAATAGGGTACATAACTACCATGATAAACTACCCCCATTTGGTCGGTTTCTCCATATCTAACTCTAACTTGTACTTCGTGTCCGTTCATCTATCTTTTTTTACTTTTTATCTATATCTATTTTTCTCTTTACAACAAAATTTTTAAAAAATCAACCCCTTATTATTTTTTTTTAAGGAAATTTGTTCACATATTTGTTAACCCAAAAATCACGAAAAAAATTCCCTTTTTTTTTGTAAGAGAACCTTTAAAATAAATTAGAAATTTAACAAGAATATGAACAAAACTGCGCAATCGGTATGGGAAAACTGTCTGTCTTTTATAAAAGATAATATTCAAGAACAAGCCTACAAAACTTGGTTCGAACCAATTAAGTCAGTTGAACTTTCAGACAACGCACTTTATATTCAAGTTCCTAGTAAATTTTTCTATGAATGGTTGGAGGAACATTATGTGAAATTACTAAAAGTTGCCTTAACCAAAGAACTCGGAAAAAACGCAAAGTTACTCTATAAAATTAAAATGGAAAACACTTATGGCAATAAACAACCTTTTACGGAACAATTGCCATCTGCTCATCGTAGTCCTATTAAATCACAAGAAGTAGATGCTCCTTTTAAAAATCTAAATCCAGAGCTTAAAAATCCGTTTGTAATCCCTGGAATTAGAAACTTAAAAATTGAATCACAACTTAATCCAAATTATAGTTTCGACAATTTTCTTGAAGGAGACTCTAATCGTTTAGCGCGCTCTGCAGGTATGGCCGTGGCAAACAAACCAGGTGGAACTTCTTTCAATCCTTTATTAATTTTTGGAGGTGTTGGATTGGGGAAAACCCATTTAGCTCACGCTATTGGGGTTGAAATCAAAGATAAATATCCTGAAAAAACAGTATTGTATATTTCTGCTGAAGTATTCACGCAGCAATATATTGACTCTGTTAAGAAAAACAATCGTAACGATTTTATTCATTTCTATCAATTGATAGACGTTTTAATTATTGACGACGTACAATTCCTTTCGGGAAAAACAGGAACTCAAGATGTATTTTTCCACATATTCAACTTTTTACATCAAAATGGAAAACAAGTAATTCTTACTTCAGATAAAGCACCTGTTGACATGCAAGATATCGAACAACGTTTGTTATCGCGTTTCAAATGGGGATTGTCTGCCGAATTACACCAACCAGATTACGAAACGAGAGTCTCTATCTTAAAAAATATTTTATATCGTGATGGTGTTGAAATGCCAAACGAAATTGTAGAATATGTAGCACAAAATATTAAATCTAACGTTCGTGAGCTAGAAGGCGCCATCATTTCTTTGATTGCTCAATCTTCTTTCAACAAAAAGGAAGTTACAATAGATTTAGCCAAAAGCATTGTAGAGAAATTTGTCAAAAATGTGAAACGTGAAATATCAATAGACTACATTCAAAAAGTAGTTTCTGATTATTTTCAATTGGATATAGACACTTTACAATCAAAAACAAGAAAACGTCATGTGGTTCAAGCCAGACAGTTGGCTATGTTTTTTGCTAAAAAATTCACAAAAGCTTCTTTAGCAAACATTGGCTCACAAATTGGAGACAGAGATCATGCTACCGTTTTACATGCTTGTAAAACTGTTGACAACCTAGTCTCTACTGACAAACAGTTCAAAAAATTTGTTGAAGATATTCACAAAAAATTATCTCTTTAGTTATTCGTATTTCTTACTTTTGCGCTTTATAAGTAAAAAAAGTAACTAAATTATATTATGCCCGTTAAAATTTTAATGGTATGTTTAGGAAATATTTGCCGTTCTCCTTTGGCGGAAGGTATCTTGGCATCTAAACTTCCCAAAGATAAATTCTTAGTTGATTCTGCAGGTACAGGCCACTGGCATGTTGGAAGACAACCTGACGAGCGTTCCATTGCTACGGCATTAAAACACGGCATTGATATTTCTAATCAAAAAGGGAAACACTTTATTCCTGATTTTTTTGATGAGTTCGATTATATTTATGTAATGGACAATTCCAATTATGATGATGTCATTTTTTTAGCCAAAACTGAAGCTCATAAAGCCAAAGTAAAATTAATTCTAGAAGAACTTTTTCCTGATGATAATGTTGATGTTCCCGATCCATATTATGGATTGCAAAACGGATTCGATATGGTTTATGAAATGTTAGATGAATCTACCGATATATTAGCGCAAAAACTAATAGCCAAACATTCGTAATGAATTCAACCACCAACACCAAAGGAAGACTATACCTCATCCCTATCACTCTTGGAGAAAGCAATCCTGATGATGTGTTGCCTCAAACAGTAAAAAGAGCCGTTGAACTTATTGACTGCTATATTGTAGAAAACGAAAAAACAGCTCGTAAATTTATTAAAAGCATTGTACCCGAAAAAGTGCAAGCCTCCTTACAATTAAGCACTCTAAATAAACATACCGAAGTTGCCGAACACAATCAAATGATTCAACCTTGCCTTGAAGGAATCAATGTAGGTGTCATGAGCGAAGCTGGATGCCCTGGTGTTGCCGATCCTGGTGCCGCCATTGTAAAATTGGCACACGAAAAAGGCATTCAAGTCATTCCTTTAGTAGGCCCCTCTTCTATTCTATTGGCTATGATGGGTTCAGGAATGAACGGACAAAGTTTTGCTTTTAATGGCTATTTGCCTATTGATAAATCTGAAAAGAAAGCCGCTTTAAAGAATTTTGAAAAACTTTCTAACGATAAAAACCAATCACAGCTTTTTATTGAAACTCCTTATCGAAATAATAAATTGATTGAAGATTTGTTACAAACGCTTCATCCCAACACCCATTTGTGTATTGCTGCCGATATTACCCTTCCTACAGAATATATAAAAACCATGCGTGTTGCTGATTGGAAGAAAGCCAAAATTGATTTACACAACCGCCCTACCATTTTTATAATGCATAAACTATAACTCAAGTAATTATTTCTTCAACAACTTTACTTTTTTTACTCCCCATCACTAGCGCAAACATCACGCTTGTGCCCACAAAGTAAAGCAACAATAAAAGTTACACTCTTTAGGTGTAACTTTTTTTATTAAAGATGTTTTATAAATAAATACAATAATATTACCGGGGGTCGCGCAACATTGCTGAGGGTCTAGAAACAATTCTTGGGGGTCAGCAACATTTCTGATGGGGTATTTAGAATTTTAAGTGAGATATTATTTGTTAATTATGATAAAATATTATAATACACTTATTAATATCAATATAAAAGTCATTACCAATTAAAAACTCTAAAAATTATGGCAACAAGAACCAACGGTAGAATTGTCCTTCCAAAAGGAACCACCGATTTATTAGATTTAGCTAATAAAATTTATGCAAAACATGTAGCAGATGGAGTAGCTTCGCCACTTAATGCACAACAAGATTTTAGTTGGACGGTAGAAGGCCCTAAAGTAGCGCCCTGCAAAACGCACCATGAAAAAGCGGAAGAAGCAGCTAAAAAAGCAGAAGAGTATTATAGACAACGTGATCTTGATTTGCCAGGTATTAGAGCTATTGTTCAAAACAGCGCTCAAGTATTAAAATATATATATGCTAAAAACCCAAAAGTCTTAGGCGATTATGGTTTTGTGGTAGACGATAGTCCACCTGTTAAAAAACCAAAAGCATAAAGTTGTAGTAGTTAAAACAGACTTCACTTTTAGTCCTAAAAAAATCCCGACTTTGAAATATCAAAATCGGGATTTTACTTTTTATTTAAGAAGCAATTTCTAATCGCTTGAGTAAATTTTTATTTAAAGTATGTTCGGCATACTCTTTGTCGATTTCCAGTACTTTCTCTTCGGTACTTGGCAATTCATACATCGCATCAGTTAATATCGCTTCACACAAAGAACGTAATCCACGAGCTCCTAATTTATATTCTAAAGCTTTGTCAACGATATAATCTAAAGCTTCATTAGTGACAGTAAACACTACATCATCCATAGCAAACAACTTCTCGTATTGTTTGATTAATGCATTTTTAGGCTCGGTTAAAATAGAACGCAATGTTTCTCTATCCAATGGATCCATGTGGGTCAATACTGGCAAACGACCAATAATTTCAGGAATCAATCCAAAATCTTTAATGTCTTTTGGAATAATGTATTGCAACAAGTTGTCTTTATCAATATTGTCAACATTTCTAGACGTAGCATATCCAACTGCTGTTCTGTTTAATCGTTTGGAAATGATTCTTTCAATTCCGTCAAAAGCACCACCCGCAATGAATAAAATATTTTGAGTGTTTACTTCAACAAATTTTTGGTCTGGATGTTTTCTACCTCCTTTTGGTGGTACGTTTACAACCGTTCCTTCTAGTAACTTCAATAAGGCTTGCTGCACACCTTCTCCAGAAACATCACGCGTTATGGATGGGTTATCGCTTTTACGAGCAATTTTATCAATCTCATCAATGAAGACGATACCACGTTCAGCTTTTGGAACATCATAATCGGCTGCTTGAAGCAATCGGGTTAAGATACTTTCTACATCTTCACCTACATAACCCGCTTCCGTTAGCACTGTAGCATCTACAATCGCTAATGGAACGTCTAACATTCGAGCAATCGTTTTTGCCACTAAAGTTTTTCCAGTTCCAGTTTGTCCAACCATAATGATGTTTGATTTTTCAATTTCTACATCTTCATGGTGTTGTTGTTGCATCAATCTTTTATAGTGATTATACACAGCAACCGACATTACTTTTTTGGTTTGATCTTGACCAATTACATATTCATCAAGGAATGCTCTGATTTCTTTTGGCTTGCGTAAAATTAAATCAGTAGTTACTTTCGCATTGGAATTGGTTTTTAGTTCTTCTACTATTATCCCGTGCGCTTGTTCGATACAACGATCACAAATATGTGCATCAATTCCAGCAATCAATAAATTGGTTTCTGGTTTTTTTCTTCCGCAGAAGGAACATTCTAATTTTTCTTTTGCCATTTTTTAGTCATTAGTGAAAAGTGATTAATAAATAGCTCTTCACTATTTACTAATCACTAATTACTTTAAATTTATCTTCTTAAAACTTCATCAATCATTCCGTATTCTTTTGCTTCATCAGCAATCATCCAATAATCACGTTCAGAATCTTTGTGCACTTTATCAAATGTTTGTCCTGAATGATGCGATATAATGTTATACAATTCATCTTTCAATTTCAACATTTCACGTAAGTTGATTTCCATATCGGTAGCAACTCCTTGTGCTCCACCTGATGGTTGGTGAATCATTACTCTTGAATGTGGTAATGCAGAACGTTTTCCTGCTGCACCAGCACACAATAAAACGGCACCCATTGATGCTGCCATGCCTGTGCAAATGGTCGCTACGTCTGGCTTGATGTATTGCATAGTATCATAAATTCCTAAACCAGCATACACGCTTCCGCCTGGAGAGTTTAGATAAATTTGAATGTCTTTAGACGCATCAGCACTTTCTAAAAAAAGTAATTGCGCTTGAACGATGTTGGCTATTTGATCATCAATTCCTGTACCAAGAAAGATGATTCTGTCCATCATTAATCTAGAAAAAACATCCAGTTGAGAAATATTCAATTGACGTTCTTCAATAATATAAGGGGTCATGTTTGTTGGTGTCATTGCACCGACAATTTTGTCATAATACATTGCGTTTACACCTTGGTGTTTGGTAGCAAATTTTTTAAATTCTTTTCCGTAGTTCATTTTAAATTTTAGTTTAAAAGGTTTATATGTTTCAAAGTTTAAAGTTATAGAACTAAAACTTATAGTTGTCTGTTTAAAGCAAAGGTCGTACCTTTTATTTTAAGTGACAAACTGTCTTAATATAAAAAGCGTCAAAATCTATTTAATTTTGACGCTCAAATATACTAATTATTTTATAATCTATTCGTTGTACATTGCTGCAACAAATTGCTCATAAGTAACTTCTTTAGTTGTTGGATTTGCTTTTTCTACAAATAATTTCAACATTTTATCAGCTACCACTTGTTCTGATAATCTTTTTACTTCTTCTTGGTTTGATAAAACGCGAGCTACAATTCCTTCTACTTCTTCATCAGTTGGATTAGTTTGCCCATATTGCGCCATTTGTTGACGAATTGCTGTACTAGTAAATGATTTCAAATCTTCAAAATTCACTTGAATATTACTTTGAGCTAATGCTTTACCTTCAATTAATTGAAAACGCAATCCTTTTTCTGAACGATTGTATTCTATTTCAGCTTCTGCTGGAGATAATTTTTTCTCACCAACAGTTTGTAGCCATTTTACTAAAAACTCTTTAGGTAAATCGAATTTATTGTTTTCGATTAAGAAATCTTGAACATCTGCCATTAACTTTTGATCTGCTTGTGTAGCAAAGTGTTTTTCGGCATCTTCTTTTATTTTTGCTGTCAATTCTTCAACTGAATTCACATTTCCTGCACCAAAAAGTTTATCAAATAATTCTTGATTTAATTCCGCTGGTTCGTGAGCTACCACTTCGTCAATTGTAAATGTTACTTCAATGTCTAAATCATGAACATCATCATGAGGAACTGCCAAGTAATCCATTAATTTGTGAGCATCATGAAACAAACCTTTAGTTTTCATGCTAACCACATCTCCAACCTTTTTACCAATAAAAGATTTAGCTAATTTTGCATCAGCAAGTTCTTCTAAATCGATTGTGGTTCTATTGTTGATTCCTGCTTCTTCATTTACAAATACACCCGAAACATCATTTCCTTTAGCAACTTCGTGTTGTGAAATAATTTTTCCGTATTGTTTTTGAATTCTTGCAATTTGGTCATTTAACATCTTGTCATCCGCTATGATTTTGTATTTTACAACATCACTTTTAGCATCCAAATCAATTTCAAATTCAGGAACGATTCCTATTTCATATTCAAAAGTTAATTCTTCATCATTCCAAGAAAAATTTTCATTTACTTTAGGTAGTGGAGTTCCAAGAAGATTAATTCTTTCCGATTGCAAGAAACGCTCAAGAGCTAAACTCACCACTTTATTTACTTCTTCAACTTTTATAGCTGCTCCATATTGTTTTTCTACCAGTGCTTTTGGTACTGCTCCTTTACGGAAACCTTTTACCGTTGCCAATGGCATTTTTTCGTTTATTCTTTTGGCTACTTGACCTTTATAATCCATGTGTGGAACGGTAAGCACTATTACTTCATTTACTGCATCAATTGCAACTCTTTTAATATCCATTTTGATAATAATTTACATAATAAAATTGGGTGGCAAAATTATAACATTTATGCAACCCAACCAATTTTATTTTATTGATTTTTAAAGTATTATTTATTGTCTTCTGTAAGTTTATAAACCAATGATTGTGAAAGAGATAATATAATACTAAACAACAATGCAGTAAAAAATGAATTGACATGAAAACCAGTGACAAAGTGACTACACAGCATAATTATAATAGCATTTATTACTAATAGAAACAATCCTAAGGTTAAAATTGTTGCTGGCAAGGTAAACAACACCAAAATTGGTTTTACAAAAAAGTTTAAAAGCCCTAGTACTATTGCCACCATAAATGAGGTTTGAATTCCATCAGCTAAAATAACATTTGGTGACATAAATCGAGCAATAACCATAACAAGAATTGCAGTGATAAGTATTCTTAAAAGTAGTTTCATTTTTAAAATATTTAATTTATAAATTCTTGCACTTTATTTCAAAAACCTTGCCGTTTCCTCAAAAAATACTTTTGGATTTTCAGCATGTAACCAATGTCCAACATTTGGAATTGTTACTAATTCAAAATTCGGAAAATGTTTTTTGATTTCGGGCAAATCCGCGTCCAAAATATAATTTGAATTTCCTCCTCGAATGAACATAGTTGGTTTTTCGAAGATATTTTTTTCTGGTAAAGCCGTTCCAATAACTTCTATTTCTTTATTAAAAACCTCCAAATTGAATCTGAAACCTAATTGTCCTGGCTCAATCCAATACAAATTTTTCATTAAGAATTGTCTAGTTCCAAAGTCAGATATAAAGGGATATAATATTTCTTCTACTTCTGTTCGGCTAGGTTTTGAAGAAAAATCAATGGCATTTAATCCTGCAAAAATATCTTGGTGATGTGGCTTATAATATTTTGGACCAATATCTGCCACAATTAGTTTTTCAACCATTTCGGGATATAGTGTTGCAAACAACATTGCCACTTTTCCACCCATTGAATGACCAATTATAGAAACTTTATGCAGATTATGCTCTTGACAATATTCTAAGACATCTTTCGACATTACGTCATAACTAAAATTATCCGAATGAAAACTTTTTCCATGATTTCTCAAATCCAACATGTGGGTTTGAAACCCTTCTGTAGCATAAAGTGAGCCAAACGATTTCCAATTGTCTGACATTCCTAAAAATCCATGAATGATTAATAGGGCTCTTCCTTGACCTTCAATTCTTGAATATAACATCTTACTTTAATTTTTGCAAATACATGTTAACGACATTATCTAAACCAAGGTATAATGCTTCCGAAATTAATGCGTGACCAATAGAAACTTCTAATAAGCCAGGAATGTTTTCTTTGAAAAATTTAATGTTATCTAAACTCAAATCGTGACCTGCATTTATACCTAAATTTAGTTCATTGGCATATAATGCTACTTTGGTGTAAGGTTCAATTCCTTTCAAATTTCCTACGCCATATTGATGCGCAAATTCTTCTGTATAAAGTTCAATTCTATCAGTTCCCGTTGCTTTTGCTCCTTCAATCATTTCTAAAATTGGATCTACAAATATTGAAGTACGAATTCCATTTCTTTGAAATTCTTGAATCACTTCGGTTAAATAGGATTGATGTTTTAGTGTATCCCAACCTGATGATGATGTTATTGCCCCAATAGCATCTGGGACTAAAGTTACTTGCTCTGGTTTACATTCCAAAACCAAATCAATAAAATTATGTTGTGGATTTCCTTCAATATTGAATTCAGTGTAAACTATTGGTTTCAAATCACGAGCATCTTGATACCGAATGTGACGTTCATCTGGTCGGGGATGAATTGTGATTCCTTGTGCCCCAAATTTTTGAATATCTTTGGCTACTTGCAATAAATCGGGTACATTTCCGCCACGAGCGTTTCTTAAAGTGGCAATTTTGTTGATGTTTACACTTAATTTTGTCATAGTTCTTTTAAGATAATTTCAATTTTGAAATTCTGATTACAAAAATACAAAGTTAAAATAAGGTTTTATGTTCTAAAATTTGATTATTTTGCACTACTTATATGAAATGAAAGTATGACGGAAATTATAGACTACATTAATAACGACGATAAAGCCATTGATGGTCAACAAACTATTGAGGCACTTCAAGAATTTTTCATAGATGTTCCTTATTCTCATTTTGCGGTACTAAATGAGGGAACTTATATTGGATGCATTGCTGCTGCTGATGTTGAAACATTTGATACTGACAAGAAAGTAATGGATTACAAATATGCTTTGGAAGGTTTTTTTGCAAGAGATACCATGATATGGTTGGATGTATTGGAGGTATTTGCAAAAAACCACACTAATATTGTTCCTGTATTAAATCAAGAAAATGCTTATTTAGGTTATTACGAATTAGAAGACATAGTGAAATTTTTTCATGAAACCCCTTTTTTAAAAGAACAAGGCGGAATTATTGTTGTAAAAAAGAGTGCTTCAGAGTATTCAATGAGTCAAATTACTCAAATTATTGAAAGTAATAACGGAAAATTATTGGGGCTTTTCATTTCTGAAGCGGACTTGGAAAGTGTTCAAGTCACAATCAAAATTGCGCTAGGAGGGATGAACGACATTATTCAAACTTTTAGAAGATATAACTACGAAATTGTTTCAGAGCATAATGAAGATAATTATTTAAATAATTTAAAAGAACGTTCAGAGTATTTAGACAAGTATTTAAATATGTAATCTAAAAAAAATGAAAATAGCCATCTTCGGACAATATTATCAAAACGACACACGACCAATCATTAAGGATATATTTTTATTTTTTAATGATAATAATGTAGAATTAGTTATTGAAGAAAATTTTTTGAAAATATTATACAGTCAAGAAATTCTAAAAAGAGACTATAAAACGTTTAAGAGCCATAAGTGTTTGGACTCGAGTTTTGACATTTTAGTGAGTATAGGCGGTGATGGAACTATTTTAAGAGCAGCTACGTTTGTAAGAGATTCTGGAATACCTATTATCGGTATTAATGCCGGGAGATTAGGGTTTTTAGCAAAAGTTCCAAAAGAAAATATTGAAACCTTTTTACAATTAGTTTTAGAAAAAAACTACTCCATTTCTCAAAGAACACTTTTAAGTTTAGAATGTTCTCCAGAAAACGAACAAATAAATGAGATGAATT
This sequence comes from uncultured Bacteroidota bacterium, assembly GCA_903879645.1. GTDB lineage: Bacteria > Bacteroidota > Bacteroidia > Flavobacteriales > Flavobacteriaceae > Flavobacterium. The sequence continues at coordinate 34,529 of CAIRMK010000210.1, read as the reverse complement.
TTGCAATGAATGAAGTTACTGTCAGTAGAAAAGACACTACTTCAATGATTACAATCGAAACTTCATTAAATGATGAATATCTAAATTCTTATTGGGCAGATGGATTAATAATTTCAACCCCAACAGGTTCTACAGGATATTCTTTAAGTTGCGGTGGTCCCATCTTAACACCAGAAGTAAAGGGATTAGTGATTACGCCTATAGCACCACATAATTTGAACGCAAGACCACTAGTAATTCCTGATGATACCAAAATAAAACTAAAAGTTTCTGGGCGTGAAGATCAATATTTAGTTTCTTTAGATTCAAGAATTGCAACGCTGAATAATAATTCGGTCTTAACTATTAGAAAAACACCTTTCCAAATCAATATGGTCGAAATTCCCAATGAAACTTTCTTAAAAACACTTAGAAACAAACTTCTTTGGGGCGAAGACAAAAGAAATTAATCTTTGTTACGATACTACATTTCCGTTTTTTCCGTTAAATAGTTGATTATTTTAAGTGAATTTTAATTTCAACTATAATTGCATCAATTTTAATTTATTATAAATACTAATCTCATGTTTTATTAGTGTCTATAATTGTTATATTTGCACGCTATTTTTCGATTAATGAAAAAAATATTTTTATTTATTTTTATATTAGGATTAACAAAATCAAATGCTCAGATAAATGAAATCGGAGTTTTTCTTGGTGGTAGTAATTATATTGGTGATGTTGGAAAAACAAATTATGTTAATCCTAATGAATTAGCTTATGGTTTTATATATAAATGGAATAAAAGTCCAAGACATGCTTGGAGATTTTCGTACATACAATCAAAGATTACCGCTAATGATTTAGATTCAAAGGTGCCCGGTAGATATTTGAGAGGTTATAATTTTGAAAACAATATTAAAGAAGTTTCAGCTGGATTAGAGTTCAATTTTTTTGATTTTAACCTTCATGAATTTGGAACAAAAATTACTCCATATATATTCACCGGATTATGTTATACCAATTATGATGAATTATATGTTTTAAATGGAATAACAAAAAAAGATATGAATCATGGAACATTTGCAATTCCAATGACCGTTGGCGTTAAATCTAATATAACAAAAGAATGGATATTAGGGTTTGAAATTGGTGCAAGATATTCGATGACAGATAATTTAGATGGTAGCTTACCTAAAAATCCAAATTTAGAATCATTAAAATTTGGAAATATAAATAGCAAAGACTGGTATGTGTTTACTGGGTTTACTTTAACGTACACTTTTGGACAAAAACCTTGTTATTGCGCAGATTAAAAATATGAGTTTAATAGAGTCAATAAATAAAGATAATTTACCTAAACACCTTGCTATTATTATGGATGGTAATGGACGTTGGGCAAAACAAAAAGGTTTATTGAGAACTCTTGGACATGAGAGCGGTACAAAATCGGTCAAATCTACAGTTGAAACATGTGCTAAATTGGGGATAGAAAACTTAACCCTATATGCGTTTTCAACAGAAAATTGGAACAGGCCAAAATTAGAAGTTGATACCTTGATGAAACTTTTAGTTCGTTCTCTAAAAAAAGAACTTAAATCATTACAAAAAAACAATATTCAATTAAATTCGATAGGAAATTTATCAAAATTACCCGAGTCCATTTTAAAAGAATTAAATGATGTTATTGATAAAACAAAGGATAATACTCGTATGACTTTAACCCTAGCTTTGAGCTATGGTTCACGTGAAGAATTATTAAATGTTGTTAAAAACATAGGCTATAAAGTTAAAAATAATATAATTTCAATAGACACTATTGATGAATCAATTATAAATCAGCATCTTTACACACACAATCTACCTGATGTAGATTTATTAATTAGAACAAGTGGCGAACACCGAATAAGTAATTTCTTGCTATGGCAAATAGCTTATGCAGAATTATTTTTTACTGATGTTTTATGGCCCGATTTTACTGACGAAAATTTATATGAAGCCATTATTAGCTATCAAAAAAGAGAACGAAGATTTGGAAAAACAAGTGAACAAATTAAACAAACATAGAGTGCTAAACAACTATATTAAAATATTCATAACAATTTTACTTTTAGGGGTTGTTTTTCATTCAAATGCACAAGATAAAATATCTTTTGATCAAGGAAAAAAATATATTCTTGCAAAAGTAAATGTCATAGGAAAAATTAGCTATAATCAACAAACTGTTGTGACTTTTTCAGGTTTAGAAAAAGGTCAAAATATTGCAGTACCTGGAGAAGAGGTTAGTAATGCTATTAAAAAATTAGGGAAACTTGGTTTATTTAGTGATATTGATTTTTATATAAATGATATAAAAGGAGATAGTATCTACTTAGATTTGAATATTATAGAATTACCAAAGTTAAATGAAGTTAAGTTTGTGGGAGTTAAAAAAAACAAGGTAGATGACTTAATTAAAGAAAATGGTTTAACAAAAGGAAAAATTGTTAATGAAAATCTTCTAAATACAACTAAAAACTATTTAGAGAACAAGTATAAAAAAGATGGATTTTTTAAAACGAAAGTAAACATTAGAACTATAGTTGACACTACCAAAAGTGGTGTTGATTTACTTGTCGCTATAGACAAAGGTGAAAAAATAAAAATAAAGCATATCACCTTTCAAGGTAATGAGAAGTTAACTGATAAAAAACTTCGAATGGCCATGAAAAACACAAAACAAATAAATCCGATACGAATTTTTAAAGCTTCTAAATTCATAAAAAAGAAATATGATGAAGATTTAGTCAAAGTTGTTGATGCTTATAAAGAAAATGGATATCGAGACGCTCGAATAATAAGTGATTCTGTATGGTTAGATAAGAAAAAAAATAAAATTGGAATCAATATTAAAGTAGAAGAAGGAAAAAAATACTACTTTGGGAATATTAAATTTTTAGGAAATTCAGTATATTCCGATCAGTTACTAAATAACATTTTAGGAATTAAAAAAGGTGACATCTATAATGGCGTATTACTTGAAAAAAGAATTGCCGATAAAACTAAACCTGATGGAGAAGACATTACAAATTTATATCAAAATAATGGATATCTTTTTTCAAATATAAATCCTGTTGAAGTTAAAACTGCTAATGATTCTATAGATTTTGAAATAAGAGTTACTGAAGGTCCAATTGCTTATTTCAATAAAATTTCTGTTGTTGGGAATGATAAAACAAATGATAAAGTTATTTATCGCGAATTAAGAACTAAACCTGGGCAAAAATATAGCAAAGAAGATTTAGTAAGAACAATTAGAGAAATTGGTCAATTAGGATTTTTTGATCCAGAAGCAATTGATCCAAAATTTAAAAATGTTGACCCAACAGCTGGTACAGTAGATATTGAATACAACCTAAAAGAAAAAGGTTCAAGCCAGGTTGAACTCCAGGGAGGTTATGGCGGAGGAGGTTTTATTGGAACATTAGGGCTTTCATTTAATAATTTTTCAATACAAAATTTATTTAAAAAAGATTCTTATCATCCTCTTCCAATGGGAGATGGTCAGAAAGTTGCTTTACGACTTCAAGCAAGTACTTTCTTTAGAACTTATAGCCTTTCTTTTTCTGAACCTTGGCTTGGTGGCAAAAAACCAATTAGTTTTTCAACTTCTATATCTGAAAGCAAGCAATATTTATATTCTGGATCTTATACTAGTATAGATAAAAGTAAAAGTTTCAATATAACTTCTCTTTCAGTCGGAATTGCAAAAAGGTTAACTATCCCTGATGATTATTTTGTATTGTCAACGGCATTAAGTTTTCAACATTATGATTTACACAATTATAATACAGGATTGTTTACTTTTGGAAATGGTTCTTCAAAAAACTTTGCTTTTAATATTGGATTAACAAGAAATAGCAAAGGAGTAAACCCAGTATATCCAACAAAAGGATCGGAATTTGGTATTAATGCAAAATTTACTCTTCCTTATTCTATGTTTAATGGTATAAATTATGCAGATTTAGGCAATCAAGCGGATTATAAATTAACTAATCCTGGAGCTGGTTACTATAGCACAGTAGACCCATTAAACACATATATTAACACTGGAGATTATATAAAACTAACAACTGTAATTAAAAATGGAGTTCCTATTACAGGGTATGTTAAAGTAAATAATTATCAAGAAGCTGATATAGATCAAGCCAAAGTTGACCAAAAAAGATTTAATTGGCTAGAATACTATAAAGTTAAAGCAAAAATGGATTGGTATACTAAACTTTATGGAGATGACCAACATGCATTAGTCTTGAAAACTTTAGGAGAATTTGGCTACCTTGGCGCTTATAATTCAGCTAGAGGCGTTGTGCCTTTTGAAAGATATTTCCTTGGAGGAGATGGCTTGGCTAATTATGCATTAGATGGAAGAGAAGTAATTCAGTTAAGAGGTTATCCAAACCAATCATTATCAGCATCAACTGGAGGAACTATTTATAATAAGTTTTCAATGGAGTTGCGATATCCATTAACATTAAAAGCCGCTGCATCAATTTATGGTCTAACTTTTCTTGAAGCTGGAGCAGCCTATAATAATTTTAGGGAATATAATCCGTTCTTATTACAGAGGTCAGCAGGATTTGGTATAAGAATATTTATGCCTGCCTTTGGACTATTAGGAATTGACTTTGCGGATGGGTTTGATCCAGTCCCAGGATCTAGTGTAAAAAGTGGATGGCAAACACATTTTATTATTGGTCAACAATTTTAGTATATTTGCTTAACATTTCTAAACAATAAAGTTATGAAAAAATATATATCGTTAGCATTAATTATATCATTATTAATTACATACAATGTAAAATCGCAGTCACGCGGGATTAAAATTGGGTATATTGATATGGAATATATTCTTGAAAAAGTACCCGATTATGCTGAAGCTAAAAATCAATTAGATCAGAAAGCCGAAAAATGGAAGCAAGAAATTGAGACCAAAAAAAATGATATCAACAAACTTAAAGAAGCTTTAAAAACTGAAAAAGTTTTGTTGACTAAAGAACTTATTGAAGAAAGAGAAGAGGAAATTACATTTCAAGAAAATGAATTAATTGAATATACTCAAAAAAAATTCGGACCAAATGGCGATTTAATAACCCAAAAATCTGTTTTGATAAAACCGATACAAGATCAAGTTTTTAATGCCGTTCAAGATATCGCAGATGCCAAAAAATACGACTATGTTTTTGACAAATCATCAGATTTAACTATGCTTTTTGCAGCAAAAAAGCATGATATTAGTGATAGAGTTGTTCAAGTTCTAATGCGTGCTGGAAAAAGAGAACAAGTTTCAAAAAAACAGCAAAAACTTGATGAAGAAAAACAACGTAAACAAGACATGATTGATGATAATCCTGAGCTGTCTGATAGACAGAAATTAATTGAACAAAGAAAGGCAGATAGATTAAAAATGATTGAAGACAAAAAAATTGCTGCCGATCAGAAAAAAGCGGATGCCGATGCCAAAAGAAAACAGCTTTTAGAAGAAAAGACTGGTAAAAAAACTGGCACAGTTTCTGATAAGCCAATAACAAATATAGCAAAAGATAGCATAAAAAGTAACACTATTGATAAAGTAGCAGAAAAAAAAGCAGTTGCAGAGGAAGCGAAGAAGAAAACTCTTGATGATAGAAAAAAGGCAATTGAAGATAGGAAAAAAGCTGCTGAAGAAAAAAGACTCAAAGTTATAGCTGATAGAGAAGCAGCAAAAAAAACAAAAGAAGACGCAAAAAACAATAAACCTTAATAAATACAAACAATAATTAATACACTTAGAATGATGAAACAATTTAAAACTTTTTTGATAGCTGCTATAGCTTTAGTTGGTTTTCAAACTATCAATGCACAAACAAAGACAGCTCATGTAGATGTTAATGATATCATGTCAAAAATGCCAGCTGTTCTTGAGGCACAAAATCAATTAAAAAAATTGAGTGATACTTATACTGCTGAATACAAAACAATGGTTGATGAGTATCAAGCTAAATTAAAAAAATATGATGGAGAATCAACTACTGTTACTGATGCTGTAAATCAAACACGTCAGCAAGAAGTTCAAGATATGGCTAAAAGAATTAGTGATTATCAAGAAACTGCTCAAAAAGATTTACAGAAAAAAGAAGCGGATCTTATGAAACCAATTACTGAAAAAGTAAAAGGGTCTATTCAAAAAGTAGGAAAAGCTAAAGGATATCAATATGTATTAAATGTTGCTGATCTTTTACTTGCTGATGGTCCAGATTTAACTGCTGATGTAAAAAAAGACTTAGGATTTTAATATTTCTCTTTTAAAATAATTAAAACTGCTCAATTAATTTGAGCTGTTTTTTTTTACATTTGTTTTATGACAGATAATAATCCTATAGGACTTTTTGATTCAGGAATTGGAGGCACTTCTATATGGAAAGAAATTCATACTTTGTTGCCTAATGAAAACACCATATACCTAGCTGATAGCAAAAATGCACCCTATGGTGAAAAAACAAAAGAAGAAATCATTCATTTAAGTATAAAAAACACTGAGTTTCTTCTTAATCAAAATTGTAAAATAATAGTTGTTGCTTGTAATACTGCAACAACAAATGCAATAAAAGAATTAAGAGAAAAATATACAATTCCATTTATTGGTATTGAACCTGCTATTAAACCTGCAGCGTTGCATTCTCAAACACAAAAAATAGGAATTCTTGCTACCAAAGGAACATTAAATAGTGACTTGTTTTATAAAAGTGTAGAACAATTTAAAAATATTCAAATTATTGAACAAATTGGATTTGGGTTAGTAGAACTAATTGAAAATGGTAAAATTAATTCTGTTGAAATGAAGGAATTATTAAATCAATATCTAAATCCTATGATTGAATCCAACATAGATTATCTGGTTCTAGGTTGTAGTCATTACCCCTATTTAATCCCACAGATAAAAAGCATAATACCCAATACTATAAAAATAATTGATTCTGGTGAAGCTGTTGCAAAACAAACTAAAGCTGTATTATTAGAAAAAGTTGGATTAAGAGAAATAGACAAAATAAGCTCACAACTTTTTTACACCAATGCCAATCCAAAAATTCTTTCTGATATACTTGAAAATAAATATAGTGTAATTCAGAAAATTTTCTAAAAAACTTGCTTTCATTTTAGCCACAATAGTTAAGCTCAAAAAGAGTATATTTGCAAAAATTAAAAGCATGAATAATTCCAATAATAATAAACGAACTGGGCCAAGCAAACCAAGCAGTAATAGAAAAAAAACTTCATCCACTCCCAAGCCTGCTATGGATAAACGTTCTCAAAATAGAAAACCAATAGTTAAAAAAGATTCTCCAAACATACCAAAACCAATAAAATCGGATGAAATACGTTTGAATAAATATATTTCCAATTCTGGCGCTTGTTCTAGACGTGATGCTGATATCTATATTCAATCAGGAAACGTTAAAGTAAATGGAATACCTGTAACTGAAATGGGCTACAAAGTAAAACCCGGTGATGTTGTAAATTTTGATGGAGCAACTTTGATGCCTGAAAAAAAAGAATATTTTGTTTTAAATAAACCTAAGAACTTTACAACTTCTAACGAAGAAGTAGAACATAGGAATGTTTTAGAATTGATAAAAGGCGCCTCAACTTCTTCGCTTTCTCCTGTTGGGAGAATGGACAAAAACACTACTGGTTTATTATTGTTCACTAACGATACGGATATCATTCGTAAATTTAGTTTACCCAATCAAAAATCAACAAAAATTTATCAAGTCACATTAGATAAAAATTTGAAATTTGAAGATTTAGAAAAAATATCAACAGGTGTAACATTAGATGGTCATAAATTATTTGTAGACGAGATAAGCTATATTGAAAATGAACCAAAAAATGAAATCGGTATTAAATTAAGAACTCCAAATGTAAAAGTTGTTCGTGCTATTTTTGAACATTACAAATACACAGTAATTAAAGTCGATAGAGTTGCATTCGCTGGATTAACTAAAAAAAATCTTCCTCGAGGAAATTGGAGAGTACTTACAGAGCAAGAAATTATAAATTTAAAGAACCTTTAGCCACGTAAAACGTGGCTTCTTTTTACTACTATGACAAGTCAAAAAAATCTTTCTATTGCACATGCTTGGTTTGAAGCATTTAATTCCCATAATTTAGAAAAACTACTTTCATTATATGATAATGAAGCTGAACACTTTAGTCCAAAATTAAAAATACGACATCCAGAAACTAATGGTTTAGTCATGGGTAAAAACGCATTAAGAAATTGGTGGCAAGAGGCATTTGATCGATTACCAACCTTAAATTATAAAGTCACATCACTAACCGCAAACTCAGATAGAGTCTTTATGGAATATGTAAGAACGGTTCAAAATGAAGGAGACATGTTAGTCGCTGAAGTTTTAGAAATAAAAGAAGGTGTAATAGTAGCTTCTCGAGTATATCATGGATAATATTACATAGAAAAAACAGTTAAATTCTGCTGTTTTTTCTATATGCTTAATGAAATAAATCGTAACTTTAATCATTATTTAAATTATCATATTATGGCAGTATTAAAAGTAATTGAAGTGCTATCAAGTTCTGAGAAAAGTTGGGAAGATGCCACACAAAAAGCAGTAGAACAAGCCGCAAGGTCATTAAAACATATTCGTTCTGTTTATGTTCAAGAACAAAGCGCAATGGTAAAAGAGGGCAAAGTAACTGAATACAGAGTAAATTTGAAATTAAGTTTTGAAATAGAATAAAAGATTGTGATTATAATCTAGCCACGTTAATTTTATTTTTAAAATGATAATCTAAATTTATTACTAGAAAAGTTAATGACGATTAAAATTTATTTAAAAAATTATATCTTTGAAAAAAATTAATCACGCTACTGTAGCGTGATTTTTTATACAATTTATGGAAGCAGAAAAAGATTTTTTTACAGCAGAAGGGTATATAAAAGGGTTTATGAAAGTCCTTGTTGACTATTCTCCAAAATTAATATCGGCATTAATTATCCTTTTTATCGGGATATATGCAATTCGATTTATCAATAATTTGGTAAAGAGAATAATGATAAAAAGAGATTTAGACCCTACACTATCTAAATTTTTGGCTGATATCTTAATTTGGGTATTACGAGTGTTACTTTTTGTAACATTTATTTCAAAACTTGGAATTGAAACTTCTTCTTTTGTTGCAATTTTGGGAGCTGCTGGTTTAGCTATTGGAATGTCATTACAAGGATCCTTATCAAATTTTGCTGGAGGAATGCTGATAATATTATTTAAACCCTTCCGTGTGGGTGATACTATAGAAGCACAAGGAGTAAATGGCACAGTAAAAGAAATTCAAATATTTGTAACTAAACTTCTAACAGCCAATAACCAAATTATATTTGTTCCCAATGGAGTATTGTCTAATGGAGTTATCACAAATTTTTCTTTGGAAGGCAATAGAAGGGCTGATTTGGTATTTACTTTATCTTACGACACTAATATAAAAGAAGCAAAAGATATTGTGATGAAAGTGCTGCAATCACATCCTAAAGTATTGCAGACACCAGTTCCATCAGTTTCAGTAAAAGATTTAACAGATAATGCTATTCATCTTGCAATTCGTCCATGGTCTAAAAACGAAGATTTTGGCGCTGTTTCTTCTGATGTATTAGAACAATGTAAGACTACTTTTGATGAAGCAGGCATAATCATTCAACCTTTTACTAGAGAAGGTTCTAAAAAGTAGTTTATTATTTTGCAAACATAAAATCTTTCAAATAATACGGCTCGAAATAAGCTACATTTACAAAATCTTCTTTTAAAAATTTAGTATGCGAAATCGCACCCATTTCGTTTGCAGATGGGTATATAATGTTATCAAGGAATATAAAGTTTGATTTGTTTAAAACAGACTTTGCTTTTTCATTACTATCCCCAATAAAATAAATTTTTTCTGTTTCGTTTATAAAGCTTTCTTCTGTTAAAATTTCGGCTTGAACTTCACGAATCATTTCTTTTTTTGAATTGAAAATAGCACTATAAACTTCCATTCTTCTAGCATCAATCATCGGAACAATCAAACCGTCTTCATTTTGAACTTGAATTGCTAAAGTGCTCAAGGTATCTATAGCAATTAATGGTATTTGAAGTCCATAACACAAACCTTTAGCCGAAGAAACACCTATACGCAAACCTGTATAAGAACCTGGTCCTTGGCTTACTGCTATAGCTTTTAAATCTGACATTGCAATAGCAGACTCTTTTAAAATTTCATCAATAAAGACATGCAATTTTTCGGCATGGGAATATCCTTGCTCTGAAATTTCTTTACAAATCAAAGTTTCTCCATTTTTTGCCAATGAAACAGAGCAATTTTTAGTAGCAGTTTCAATATTGAGAATGTAACTCATTTTAAGAATAAATTACTTTTTGGGTTTGTCCTTATCCTTGTCTTTTGGTAAAGTACTTTTTTTAATTTTATCGCCAGAATTTAATTCTTTTGACACCGTAACATAAGGACCTGTAATCACTTCGTCTCCTTTTTTCAAACCAGATAAAATTTCAATATTAGTATCGTCTTGAATTCCAGTTTTTACAATTCTAATTTTTGCTTTATCCCCTACTTTCACAAAAACACACTCGTATTTCTTATCGCTCTTAGATTTTACTTTGTTCTTGTCATCTCCCATTACAACAGGTTTAGTAGCTGTTGTGTCTGATTTGATAACTACAGCGCTAATTGGAACGCCAATAACATTTTGTTTTCTTTTTGTAATTACATCCACTGTGGCAGTCATTCCAGGTCTGAAAGGTGAATATGTATCTGGTTTTCCTTTAATTAAGTCCAAGTAAGATTCTTTTAAGATTCTCACTTTTACTTTGAAATTGGTTACTTGATCAGCTGTAGTTGTTGTGCTAGCAGAATTAGAAATACTAGTTACAATTCCCTTAAATTCTTTTTTCAAATAAGCGTCCACTTGAATTTTAGTTTCATCACCAATATTTATTTTTACAATATCATTTTCATTTACATCTACTTCAACTTCCATATTATTTAAGTTTGCCACACGCAACAATTCTGTTCCTGCCATTTGTTGCGTTCCTAAGATTCTTTCTCCAAGTTCTACACTAAGTTTAGAAATTGTCCCATCATTTGGAGAATATATAATTGTTCTTCCCAAATTGTCTTTAGCTTCTTTTACTGAGGCTGAAGCGCTTTGTACATTAAAATAAGCTGTATGTCTATTTGCTTTAGCAACTTCAAAAGAAGCTGTTGCTTTATCCCAATCAGATTTTGAAATAATACCTTTATCAAATAATGTTTTATTTCTTTCATAACTCGCTTGTGCTTCTTTGAAAGAAGCATCTGCTTGATCTAATCCAGATTTTGTACCTGAATAATTAGACACCGAACGATTTAATCCTGAAGTATACACGTCGGGATTTATTTTCACAAGTAAATCGCCTTTCTTCACTACTTGTCCTTCTTTTACAGGTAGGTCGATAATTTCTCCAGAAACTTGAGAAGATATTTTTACTTCTACTTCGGGTTGAATCTTTCCTGTAGCTGAAACTGTTTCTACAATTGTAATTTCATTGGCTTTGGCAGTTTCTACTTCTTTAGAATCATCATTCTTCCCAATAACCCCCTTTGATTTTAATAGTACTAAAAGGACAACTATAGATAATATAACCGCTACAATTATGTAAATTTTCTTTTTTGACATGACATTCTTATTTTTCAATGATTGGAATTCCGAAATAAAACTCTACTATTTTAACTTTAAATATATAATCATATTTAGTTCTTAACACTTCCGATTGTGCATTGGTGTACAAAGTTTGTGACTGTGTGAAATCAAAACTATTCATCATACCCACAGCATATTTCTCTTTTGCGTAATTGAACGCTTCTTTTCTAGCATCAAAGGCAGCAACAGCAGCATCGTAAGCATTTAAGGCAACTTTGGCATTAGTTATTGCAGTGTAAACATTTCTTTCTAAATCAAGCACAGCTTGCTTTTCAGTAGTTTTAGCTCGTTCCAAAGCAATTTTTAAACGATCAACATTGTTTTTAGCAGAAAAACCATTTAAAATTGGGATATTCAACTGAACACCAAAATTATGCCCTTTATTTCTACTAAATTGATCAAAAAATGGTAGTGGTTTTCCTAAAACTGTTGAATAATTTGGTTGTATAACATTTTGCCCAGTAGCTTCAACCTGACCAATAACCGATGTTGGATACGCTGCATTTTGTTCAAATCCAACTATCCTATCAGCATAACTTACTCTACTACTAAAACTATAGAATCCTACTAAACTTGGCTGAAAGGCACCTTTAGCAATTTTTACATCCTTTTCAGCAATTTCTAAATTAGCTCGGGCAATTTTAAGTTCAACTCGGTCTTGTTTTGCTTTATCAACAATTTTTTCTGGTGTTTCAAGCATCGTTTGACTTGGTTTTGCTTCATAATCAACATCAGCAACATCAAAAGTCTGAAAGTCTTCTATTTGTAATAATTGTGCCAAACTTAACTTGGAAATAAACAACGTATTTTCGGCAGTAATTACTTTTTGTCTGTCAGCAGCAACAGTTGCCTTTACATCAAGTAAATCGCCACGAGCCACCATGCCTGCGGCCACCATTTCCTCACTCTTTTTTTGTTGTTTTTCATCATAAGCTAATTGCTCATTTTGAACTTTTTGATTTTCTTTATTGAAAAGAATCTGCAAATAAGCATTCGCTACATTCAAAGAAATATCATCCTTCATTTTAGACAATTGATATTGAGCTGCAATGATAGACAGGTTGGCTTTTCTTAATTTATTTTGATTTTGAAGACCGTTATAAATAGTGATATTAGAATTTAATCCCGCCGATGTAAACTGTGTAGTTTGATTTTCTAATAATCCTGTAGTGATGTTTTGATTTAAACCAATATTCCACGAATGGGAGGCATTGGCATTAAGAGTAGGTAAAAAATTACCAATCGCAGCTTTTTTACCAATCGCTGTAGTTTCTTCGTCTAACTCTGTTTGCTTTATGGAAATGTTATTTTTAAGAGCATAATCTACACACTCTTTGAGCGTCCACTTTTTGGTTTGTGCTCGGGCAATAATTCCCAAAAACAATACCATAAGCATCATTATTTTAAAGCTGGCATTTTTCATATTCTTTTATTCAAAGTGAAAATAGTATGCAAATTTAAGAGTTTTAAAATGAATACCACTAATTTAACATATCCTTATCAGACGTTAAATTAGTATTTTTGTTACATTCACACCCAAATTAATTTTGCTTTTAAAATGAAAAAGTTTTTTCTTCACTTATCCAATATCATCCTGTTTTTCCTTCTATTTAGTTGTTCTTCAACTAGTAAAATTGCCTCTTTAAAACCTGAACCTTCTCAAAATGTTCCTATGGCTTATAAAACTACTACCTCTTTTGTTAGCATGCCCATGGAAATTTCGCTTAAAGAAATAGAAAATCAGCTCAACAAATCATTATCCGGACTGATTTATCAAGATGATAATCTAGAAGATGACAAAACGGAAATGAAGATTTGGAAAACGGCTCCCATAAAACTTGTTGAAAAAGACGGTAAAATAGAATCTTTCTTGCCTTTAAAGATCTGGGCAAAATTCAAATACGGCACCGAATTTATGGGATTGAATGACACTAGAGAGATTGAACTCAACGGCACCATCATCCTATTAAGTAACGTTAAACTATCCAATTGGAAAATGAATACGAATTCAGTAATCGAAGATTTTCAATGGAGCGAAAGCCCTACTATTTTAGTGGCAGGAAAAAAAGTTCCAATTACTTATATTATCAATCCTACCTTATCAATGTTTAAAGCTAAGATGGCTAAAAAGATTGATGATGCTATTCAAAAATCATGCGACTTCAAACCTTATGTTTTAAACGTTTTGCAAACCATGAGTAAGCCTTTTGAAACTAGCCAACAATATGAAACATGGTTTAAAATGACTCCGATAGAAGTGTATGTAACAGATGCTGTTTTACAAAAAAACAAAATCAAAATGGATTTGGGATTGAAATGTACCATGCAAACTATGGTAGGAGAACAACCCAAAGCTACCTTTGATAAAGAGGCGATTTCATTTAAACCAGTGACCAAAGTTCCAGACAAAACAACCGCCACTGTAGCTGCTATTTCTACCTATGAAAGTGCTTCTCGCATTATTACAAAAAATTTTCAAGGTAAAGAATTTGCCTCTGGAAGTCGAAAAATTGTAGTGCAAAAGGTAGATTTATGGGCAAAAGATGGTAAGATGATTATTGCACTTGACATGACAGGAAGCATTAATGGAAGTATTTATTTAAGTGGCATACCAAATTACAATGCCATTACTAAAGAGATTTATTTTGAACAAATGGATTATGTATTAAACTCTAAAGGAATTTTAACCAAAACTGCCAATTGGCTTTTGCAAGGAGTAATCTTAAAGAAAATAGAAGAAAGTTGTCATTACTCCATCAAAGAAAATCTTGACGAAGGCAAAAAAAGCTTATTGCCTTATCTGAACAACTATTCGCCAATGAAAGGCGTTTTTGTTAACGGTACCTTGAATGATTTTGAATTTGAAAAAGTAGAATTAACCAACAATGCTATCATTGCATTTATCACTACTACCGGAAAAATGAATGTAAAGATTGATGGGATGGAATAGTTAAATTCGCAAGTGAGTTGGTGTTTAAAGTTTTATTCTTGACACAGTTTATTGAGCATACTCAAATAATATCTCACTGAAAATTCTAAATACCCCCTCAGCAATGTTGCTGATACCTCCAGCAACATTGGAAGCCCCCCCAGAAATGTTGCTGACGCCTCCAGCAACGCTGGAAGCCCCCCTAGCAATGTTGCTGACGCCTCTAGCAATGTTGCTGACACCTCCAGCAACGTTGGAAGCCCCCCAGCAATGTTGCTGACGCCTCCAGCAACGTTGCTGACCCCCGAGAATTGTTGCTGACCCCCTAAAAATGTTTCTTGGCCGCCAGCAACTTTGCGAGGCCCTAGTAAACATTATTTAACCTCATTATGGAACCTACTTAAATAAAAAATATACCTCTATTAGATTTAAAATAAAATTTGCAAGTTGCAATTATTGAACATTTACATCTATAAAAAAGCATGCTTTTTTTAATTTGCAGAAAGTTTTCAAGTCTTACTATTAAGTACATTTGTTTTAAACGATTAATTATGTAGCGTAAACAAATTATAAATAAGTGTAAATAATCTAAAAAATGTTTGTCTATATACTTTAGTTAATTCTTATTTTATTTAATTAACTAATATTACATACAAAACAGTGCTAAATGAAAATAATAACTTGGAATTGTAATGGAGCATTTCGAAAAAAATTTGAAAGCCTTATTGATTTAAGCGCTGATATCTTTGTTATACAAGAATGTGAAAATCCAGCAGAAACTAAAGATCATAAATACATCCAATGGGCCAATAATTATTTGTGGATTGGTGACCCCAAAAATAAAGGGCTTGGAATTTTTGCTAAAGAAAATACTAATTTAAAGTTATTAGATTGGTCTGATAATTATAAAGATCATAAAGTAAAACACTTTTTACCTTGTCTCATAAATGAACAATTTGAACTTCTCGCTGTTTGGACTCATCAAAATAAATCCCCTAATTTTGGTTACATTGGTCAATTTTGGAAGTATTTACAGATTAATAAAATAAATTTTAATAATTCGATAATTACCGGAGATTTCAATAGTAATGTAATTTGGGATGAATGGGATAGATGGTGGAATCATTCTGATGTTGTACGCGAATTGGAAGAAATTGGAATTCATAGTTTATATCATAAATTCACAAATGAACAACAAGGAAAAGAATCATGTCCTACATTTTATTTACATAGAAACTTACTAAAACCTTATCATATAGACTATTATTTCGCTTCTACCTCATTTCTTAACAATCTAAACAACATTATCATTGAACCATTTGAAAAATGGAATCATTTAAGTGACCACTCTCCTATAATTACAACCTTTAATTTCTAAAACCATTACTATTGAAACGATACTTCAATTACATAATTATAACTACTGTTGTTTTTTCTTGCTGTACATTCTATAGACTACAATTCCCACAATGCCCACAAGCAGATACGGAATAACCATCAGATAGATAATTCCATCATTAACGGCTATTACTTTTGCATTATTCCCTTCGCTTTCTAAAGAAGCACGACACATAGCGCATTGCGCATTTGTGCTAAGAGAATAGAATATAGAGAATAGAATATAGACGATTACTTTTATAGAAGATGGTCTATTTTCTATATTCTTTTTTCTATTTTCTAAAAATTTAATTAGCATAATAAGGAGCAATCATTAGATAAACAATAACGCCTGTAACCGCAACATAAAGCCACAACGGGAAAGTAATTTTGGCTAGTTTTTTATGTTTATCAAATTGTTCAGACAACGCTCTTACATAAGTAAAAAGTACTAAAGGAATAATTGAAATGGACAAAATGATATGTGAAATTAATAAAAAAAAGTAAACATATCGAATCGCTCCTTCGCCACCAAACTTAGTCGCTTCGGCAGTCATGTGGTAAGCAACATACATCACTAAGAAAACAACTGAACAAGCAATAGCAGCAGTCATTAATCGTTCATGTAAAAGTCGCTTTCCTTTTTTAATAGCATTTACTGCCAAAAGCAAAAGGATGGCTGTAATTCCGTTTATGGTAGCATATATGGGAGGTAAAAAGGATAGCGGTGCTACATTGATTCCAAAATCTTTAAGACGCACACTAAAAAGTAGGGCTACCGCCACCGGAATTACTATTGAAACAATGATAATGGGTGTTCTAAATTTATTTTCTACTGCTTTATTTTCCATGATTATTCGTTTAATAATACTTTAATATCGTCTTCTATTGCTTGTACGCCTTCTTTTTCAAGTCCATCATAATAGATGATTGGATTTCCTTGTTGGTCTTTTCTGCAACGGATGTTTCCTTTTTTATCAATCAGCGCAAAAAGCCCTGAGTGTTCAAAATTGCCAACCGCTTTATTGTTTTCTCCAACATACAGATTAAATCCTTTGTTGGCCAAGTTAAATATATCTTCTTTATTGCCTGTAAGGAAATGCCAATTGTCAGAAGTAACTCCCAGTTTTTTGGCATGTTCTTTTAAAACTGCTGGCGTATCATTCTCTGGATTAATAGTAATAGAGGCGATGGCAAAATTCCCGTTTTCCAAGAACTTATTCTGAATTTGAATCATGTTTTTATTCATCCTTGGACAAATGGAAGGACAAGTGGAAAAGAAAAATTCTAACACATAGACTTTCCCTTCATAATTCTTGTTAGAGATTTTGGTATTGTTTTGATCAGTCAATTCAAATTTAGGTGCTGGACCGACCTTTTGTAAAGTTTCTCCTTTTACTATTTCATTAGAAAGGCTCATTCTGTCATTCTGAACAATCGTTCCATTTTTTATTCTATCAATAATTTTAGGAATAAAGATGATTCCGAAAATCAAGATAATAAATGAAATTCCAATGTAGGATTTGTTTTTCATCGCTTATAGTTCTCTTGTTGCGTTGTGATTCTTTTTTAATGCCAAACGATATTCAGCTAAGATGATTTTAACGTCATCGGTCATTTCGTTATACAATTCGGATACAAAAATGGTGTTATAGCCTTCTTTGTATTCAGGCTTTCCTTTTTCATCATGTCCTTTTCTGCCTCTTAAATTTCTTTTCTTATCAATGATAAAAACATTTGGCGTTCCCAAACTTGCATCGAGCTTACCTACTAATTTCAATTTATCATAAAAGGAATTAATTTGTTCTGGAGTTCCAAAAGCAAAATTCCATCCTGCTTGGGTCCCTAATTTTAATAAGTCTTTTTGGAGTTCCCTTACTTGGTCTTGCGTTCCATCGGGCATAATCATCACCATTTGAAAATCTTTGAAGTTTTTATTTCTATCAAATATCTTTTCATACAGATTAAAGAAGTTGCCTTTGTGTTTCAAAACATCTTGCCCAATAAAACCAAGAATTGTTATCTTATTAGTTAACACTACCGGTTTATCATCTAAGGTTTTCCAATTGTTTAATTCAGGAATG
This sequence comes from uncultured Bacteroidota bacterium, assembly GCA_903879645.1. Classification (GTDB taxonomy): domain Bacteria; phylum Bacteroidota; class Bacteroidia; order Flavobacteriales; family Flavobacteriaceae; genus Flavobacterium. The sequence continues at coordinate 16,390 of CAIRMK010000210.1, read as the reverse complement.
TTCTTGGTTATTGTAGGAAGTTTGGCAAAACTATTAATTCCAGATGCAAAAAAAAGATACGCAACTATAGGAAGGATGAATAATATAAAGAGAACAATATTCTTTTTCATGGTATCTTGAAAATTTGGTGTTACAAAAATAAAAAAAGGTACGCAATTGCGTACCTTTTTCTTGAATTAATATAGTGTTAAAAATTCCACTTAATAGTGGCATCTCTAAATACCTGAAATATATAGTTTCCTTCTGTTAACAAAATAAAAACTAGGTATAAAATTAAGAAAATTACAGTCCAAACTACAGCTCTTCTCAACGTTGTAGTTTCGCCTTCCATGTGCATGAAAGCCCAAACAATGTAATAAGCTTTAAAAATTGTAAGGATAATGAATATCCAGTTCAATAAATTCATGCCTAAAATATTAGTCATGTGTAATGCTGCAGGTTTTTGAATTCCTAAAAATACTTCCACTGTTGTTACAACAGATAGTATTCCAAAAACCATCCAAATTCTTTTTGTATTAGAAACGTGTTCGTGTGACATAATATATAATTTCTAAAAATATTAAACTAAGTAGAAGAATGTAAATACGAAAACCCAAACTAAATCGACAAAGTGCCAGTAAAGTCCAACTTTTTCAATCATTTCATAGGTTCTTCTTTTTTCATACGTTCCTAAAAGAACGTTGATGAAAATAATGATATTAATCATAACTCCAGAGAATACGTGGAATCCGTGGAAACCAGTAATGAAGAAGAAGAAATCAGCGAACAATTTACTTCCGTATTCGTTTCTTTGTAAGTTAGCTCCTTCTACTACTAATTTAGTATCAGCTAATCTTCTTTCAGACTCTGCTCTTGATAAAACAAATTTATGTTTTGGTGAGTTCAAGGATGCATTTTCGTTCAACCCTTTTGCAGTTAAAATAGTTTCTGGAGTATTTATTGTTTCAATTCGTACCAATAAATTAGGATGCGATTTAAAACCCGCTTGCACTTGCTCAACAGAATAAGTTGGCAATGATCCTTCTTCCATAAACCATTTCCCTTTACCTCTAGTAAGTTGCTCTCTTTCTTTAGGAATGCTAGTATCTGCAAATTCTTCTAAGGCAACTCTTTTACCTGTATTGTCAACAAACTGAAGAATACTTCCTCCTTTAGTTTCAACAGCACCATATTCACCATGAATAAAGTTTTTCCACTCCCATGCTTGAGAACCAACGAAGATTAATCCTCCAATGATGGTTAAAAACATGTAAAATGCAACCTTACCTTGCTTCATATGATGTCCTGCATCAACGGCCAATACCATTGTAACAGAGGAGAAGATTAAGATGAAAGTCATCAAAGCCACATAATACATTGGCAATGCTACTCCATGAGCAAACGGAAAGTGAGTAAACACTTCATCTGCCAAAGGCCATGTTTCGATAAATTTAAATCTTGAAAAACCGTAAGCAGCTAAAAATCCTGAAAATGTTAATGCATCTGAAACGATGAAAAACCACATCATTAATTTTCCGTAACTTGCTCCTAATGGCTCATTTCCGCCATCCCATGTTTTTCCTACAGTATTTGCAGTAGTAACTGTCGATCCCATAAAAAGTTGTTTGTTAAAAAGTTTTCAAATTTACATTTTTTTCTTATTTAAAGAAATATAAAAACAAAAATAAATAAACCCACAAGAAATCAAGAAAGTGCCAATACATTGCACCTAGCTCAATACCAAGAAATTGTGTGGAATTGTACTTTTGTTTAAAATGATTATAAATTATAATTAATAATGAAATAATTCCACCTGAAAGATGCGCAAGATGCAGATACACTAACACATACAAAAAAGAAATAGTAATAGAACCCGAACCTCCAACAGGGTATAAATGATTTTCAAATAACTGTCCAAACCCTTGAAGTTGGAAGAAAACAAAGGTAAATCCCAGTACTAATGTGGTCAATAAAAAGGTTGTTGTCCCTTTTCTGTCGTCTTTTTTAATAGCTCTTTTTGCCAAATGAAAAGTAACGCTACACAATAGTATAGTGATTAAACTATACGTAAACGCTGAAGGTAATTGAAAATTGGTCAACCAATCAGGTCTTGACTTACTCACTACAAGTGCACTGGTTAAACCAGCAAACATCATAGTCATACTAATCATTGCAAATATCAACAAGAGCTTGTAGGATCTTGATGTTCTTGCTTTATGTTCTTCTATTGTCATCATAACTAATGTAAAAATTTATCTGTTATATATATTATTTGTAATAAGGTAATGTATGAAACACTCACCAACATTAATACTCTTGCTGCTTTAGGTGTTCTTTGTTTGTATAATTTCACAGCATAAAGAAGCATCCATAAACCTAAAACAAAAACTAATAGTGCCGAAACAAGACTAATATGAAGCTGACCTGTAAAACCCAAATAAGGCAACAATGAAGCTACAATCAACCAAAGGCAATACAGTATAATTTGTGTTGCTGTTTTATTGTCTCTTTGCCCTGTTGGCAACATAAAGAAACCTGCTTTTTCATAATCTTCAAACAAGAACCAACCGATTGCCCAAAAATGAGGAAACTGCCAAAAGAACTGTATTAAAAATAATGTCCCTGCTTCTATTCCAAAATGATCAGTCGCTGCAACCCAACCCAACATAAAAGGAATGGCTCCAGGAAAAGCACCAACAAAAACCGATAATGGCGTAATGGTTTTTAAGGGTGTATAAACACTCGTATATAGAAATATGGATATCGCACCAAACATCGCTGTTTTGGGATTGATTAAGTACAAAAGTATTAAACCTATAATGGTAAGTAGGCTGGCAACAAACAAAGCCACATTAGGAGACATTCTCCCTGAAGCTACAGGGCGATTTTTAGTTCTGTCCATTAAAGCGTCTAGGTCTTTTTCGATTACTTGATTAAAAGCATTTGATGCCCCAACCATGCAATACCCTCCTATTGCCAACATAAACAATGTTAACCAACGAAAAGGATGCTGATCAGAAAAACCTAAAAGATATCCAGCAATAGAAGAAAAAACAACGCTAATAGCCAATCCAGCTTTAGTGATTTGTTTAAAATCGTGATAGATCTTTAAAGGAGATAAAGTAGACTGATTTGTTTCCAAAAGTGTTTTGAAATTAAAACTCCGGCAAAAGTAGTTTATCGGAAAGGATTTGACAAATTAAGGAGTAAAAATTAATTGTAGTTTATTGATAAGAATGACTATTTATAAGAGATCTCTAATTTGTGTTTTACAAAGTACTTTTTGAAAATCTAATCGCTGTAAAAATTCCAATTATAAATTAAAATAATCAATATAAACGTAAATATTCTGATTGAAAATAGTTACTCATTTTGAAATTATCAGGAATTTAATCAAAAAAAAATGTCTCGCTTTCGCGAGACATTTTTTTTCTATAATTTCGAAGTACTATTTCAAAGCTTCTACTTTTGCTTTCACATCTTCCAAAGAACCTTCAAAAACTTGTTTGTTTACATTCCCTTTTTCAGTTGTTGTAACCGTAGCTTTTGCTTTACCATTTTCATTGGTCATTTCTACTTTTACTTTTTTATCTCCTTTTTCACAACAAGATTTACCTTCACCTTCTTCACACTCTTTTGGAGCCACATATTTTCCGTTAGCATCATAGTGAGATAAACATTTTTCTTTTTGCTCTGGAGTACATTTAAGACTATCGCACATTTTTGAACATTCGTCTTTAGTCATCGTTGCACATTTGTCCATGTCACATTTACCCATATCTTCTGAGCAAGATGATTTCATTTCGATAGTACATTTCATTTCTTTTCCCTCTGGAGCAGAACCGTTTCCTAAGATAGGAGCAATTACTAATCCAATCAAACAAGTTAATTTGATTAAGATGTTCATAGATGGACCTGAAGTATCTTTGAATGGATCTCCAACTGTATCTCCAGTTACCGCCGCTTTGTGAGCATCAGAACCTTTGAAAGTCATTTCTCCGTTGATTTCAACACCAGCTTCGAATGATTTTTTAGCATTGTCCCAAGCACCACCAGCGTTATTTTGAAACACAGCCCAAAGTACACCTGACACTGTTACACCTGCCATATAACCACCTAACATTTCAGCAATTAATTGGTTGTTATCTCCGTAAACTAATTTACCTAATAATACAATTGCAATTGGGAAACCAATAGTTAAAACTCCTGGTAACATCATTTCACGTAATGCCGCTTTAGTAGAAATCTCAACACATTTACCATATTCTGGCTTACCAGTTCCTTCCATAATTCCTGGAATTTCTTTGAACTGACGACGAACTTCATATACCATATCCATTGCGGCTTTACCTACAGAATTCATTGCTAATGCAGAGAAAACTACTGGAATCATACCTCCAACAAACAACATGGCTAATACTGGTGCTTTGAAGATGTTGATACCATCAATTCCAGTAAATGTTACATAAGCAGCAAACAAAGCCAAAGATGTTAATGCAGCAGAAGCGATAGCAAAACCTTTTCCTGTTGCAGCAGTAGTGTTACCTACTGAATCCAAGATGTCTGTACGTGTACGAACTTCTTTTGGCAATTCACTCATTTCAGCAATTCCACCAGCGTTATCAGAGATTGGTCCAAAAGCGTCGATTGCTAATTGCATAGCTGTTGTAGCCATCATAGCAGAAGCCGCTAAAGCCACACCATAGAAACCAGCAAATGCATACGATGCCCAAATAGCACCAGCAAATAATAATACAGTTGGGAAAGTAGAAATCATACCCGTAGCTAAACCTGCGATTACGTTAGTTCCAGCACCTGTTGATGATTTTTGTACTATAGCCAAAACTGGTTTTGTACCTAAACCTGTATAATATTCTGTTACTGATGAAATAGCACCACCAACAATTAATCCAACAATTGTAGCGTAGAAAACTCTCATTGAAGAGATATCTTTTAATCCTTCACCAAAGAAAGTCATCTTCATAGTTTCTGGCAACATGAATTTTACTAAGAAAAAACAAGCAATTGCTGTTAATGCAATAGAAATCCAGTTTCCAATATTTAATGCTTTTTGAACTTGTGCTTCTTTAGCGTTATCATCAGATATTTTTACAACCATTGTTCCAATGATTGAGAATAAAATTCCGAAACCTGCAATAGACATTGGCAATAAGATCGGTCCAATTCCACCGAAAGCATCTTTAAGATTTCCACCCATATCTTTGATAACATAATTACCAAGAACCATTGCAGCTAAAACTGTTGCTACATAAGAACCAAATAAATCGGCACCCATACCTGCAACGTCACCTACGTTATCTCCAACGTTATCTGCAATTGTAGCAGGGTTACGTGGATCATCTTCTGGAATACCAGCTTCAACTTTACCTACTAAGTCAGCACCTACGTCAGCAGCTTTAGTATAAATACCACCACCAACACGTGCAAACAATGCGATAGATTCAGCTCCAAGAGAGAAACCAGCTAAAGTTTCAAGCACTTTAGTCATGTCTTCAGTAGAAGTCCAAGCTCCTTTCATGAAGATTGTATAGAAAACAATAAAAAATCCTGTTAATCCTAAAACTGCTAAACCAGCAACACCTAATCCCATTACAGTTCCACCACCAAAAGAAACTTTTAATGCTTGTGGCAAACTTGTACGAGCTGCTTGCGTAGTTCTTACGTTAGTTTTAGTTGCAATTTTCATCCCCATATTCCCAGCTAAAGCCGAAAAGAAAGCTCCAAAAATAAATGCTACAACAATTAAAATATCTGTTTTAACACCTGGTAAGAAAGTAATACCCGCTAAAACAATACTTGCTATAACAACAAAAATTGCTAATAATCTGTATTCTGCTTTTAGGAAAGCCAAGGCACCTTCATAGATGTAATCTGAAATTTCTTTCATTTTTCCATCACCGGCATCTTGTTTTAAAACCCAAGATCTTTTGATTGCCATAAAAGCTAATCCAATTAATGCCATTACAATAGGCACATAAATCATCATTGATTCCATAAATATAATTTTTGTTATAAATTTTATCGGTGGCAAAAATAACAAAATTTTAAGAACTTACGCAACTTAGCCTATTTAATAAAAAACAATTGTGCTAAATTTATATAGTTAACTTAAATTTTATTCCTTTTCGTTAAGTAATAATGCCAAATGGTGTAAGAGGCAAAAGTTCGAAATGGCTTCCAATTATCAGAAATTGATTGCATTTCTTCCAAGGTTTCACAATTGTACAGTTCTTTCAAAGTATTTTTAATTGCAATATCACCAAGAGGAATAATATCAGGTGATTGCAAGCAGAACATAAGATATACTTCAATACTCCAATTCCCTACTCCTTTAATAGTGATTAATTCTTTGCGAATTTGCTCTTCGGATTTTATAGCATAACTTTCAAAATCAATTTCTTTAGAAAGAACTTTATTAGCTAAATCTTTTAGGTAAATTATTTTCTGACGAGAAACACCACAATTCCTCAATTCTAAATCGTCTGAATTGGAAATGATTTCGGGCGAAATTGTTTTAAAATGATTTTCTAATTTGACATAACAAGCTTTTGCAGACGCAATTGATACTTGCTGTTCAAGAATAATATGACACATAGAAGCAAAACCCTCATCTCTTTTTTGGATAATAGGATTTCCAAAAGTGTCAAGAATGTATTTTAAGATTTCATCTTTTGATGAAAGAAACAATATTGCTTTATCCATAAACGATTAAAGAATCTGAAAAATTCAGATTAAAAATGAAAGCCAACTTCACCTTTTATCGTAAAATTACTAGTCCCAGGTAAATCTCTATAATTCCCTCTAAAACTAGCATCGATTCTAAAAACTTTGAAAATATTTCCAATGCCGACACTATATTCCCAATAGGGTATTGTGGGTGCTTTATACTCTAAATTTGAGGCATTAAGCAATCTATTTTGATCTGAAATAGTTCCATAAACGGCTCGAACACCTATAATCTCTCTCCAATTCAGTTTACGCATCATAGGAATTCTAGAAAGTAATCGTCCTTGAAAATTATGATTCCACTGTAAGGTGGCGTATTGATCCGTTACAAATTCATAGAAATTTAGATTGCTAAAAGTATTTCCAATAATAAAATAAGTTTGATTTCCAGGAATAACGCTCATCAATCCCAAAGGTACTTTTCCATAAGTTTTACCCAACTCCATAGTTAAATCTGTCCTTCCCAATGGACCAATCAAGAAAGGTTGATTGTAATACAATTGAAGTTTACTATAATCAAAATCACTATTCAATATTCCTTTAAATCCTTGACTATAATTTATAAAAAATCTACTGTAGGGATTATCAACATCGGAACGTTCTACGCCATATCCAATAGTTTTTTTATTAGGACAATATTCTACTTGAAGGTTTACCTCCGATTGCCTTACATCACTTTTTGTTGTTGTATGAGTATCATCGGTATAATAATCCAAACTAAAAATCGGTGATGCTGACTCTAGTGTTCTATGGGAAAAACCAGTTTGGAAAATCATATTTTTTATTGGTTCAATTTCTATGGCTACATTAGTTAAATTAATATTTGTTAGCTTACCATTGCTTCCTGAACTAAAAACACTTGATGAAGCGAAACTCCTACCAAGCACATCATTTGTCGTAGTTAAGCTTGCTCCTATTTGCTCAACATCTCTTCTATTTCCTCCAGAGATGATAATTCTATTTTTAGTATCAATCATCCATTTTCCAGACAATCCATATTTGAATTTATCATCTTTAAACCCATAAGCAGTATATCCCTGTAAACGCCATTTATCATTGTGTCCAAAATAAGTTCTTCCCCCAACACGTAATCTCCAGCCTTCAACGACATTATATCCAAAAGATGAAAAGATAGGGCCATAGTCAAATTTGTGATAATTAATATATCCACTACCTAGTATACTTACAAGATTATACATTTGCTTAAACTTTTTGACAGTTTTTAAAGTATCGAGCATTTTATAAACACCTACTTCATCTTTATTGAGTTTTTCAAATCTATTTTTCTCCCAATAGTCATCCGTTTTAGCATAAACATCATTATCTATATAATTAACCTCTTCCTTATAAAATTTTTCTGGCTTAGGTTCATTGAACTTATGATTTCTATACAGCGTAGTTCGCTTTCCATAAACCCCCTTAGAATCTTCTTTTTTATTCAATGCAAAATCAGACATCATATAATCTCGAGTTAAAAGAAAAACAGAATCATTAACAACATCAAATTCTTGTTCGATATAAATATCTTTTACCCAATTAATATTGGCACTTTTAGAAACTGCCATAGTAATACTTTTGATAGCATAAGTTGAATCATTAACCCAAAAATCACCTTTGAAGGTAAGCTCATTTTTTCTTCTTGGATAAAAAACAATATTATAACACCATTTTTTATCCACAAATGCACTATCCCGCAACACATAATTGTAAACATCAATTCCTGTAGTGGAAATTGGACTGGTGAAACTTTTATCAAAGAAATTTAGGTGATTATTATAGATACTATAATCGGTATATAAATCTTTGATGAACGCATTAACACCGTCTACATTATTAATTCCTGAGTTTTTATTGGCTTTAATAATCTCTTTTTGCTTATTGAATTTATTATCCCCATAAACATCATACAAAGATTCATTTATAAAAATTGGCAAATACGTTTTTCCAGTAACCTTTGAAGTATCAACTTTTTTGAAAATGAATTCCATTCCTTTAAAAACTTTATTTTTCATAAAGGCACTGTCAATGGTATTCATATCAAATTCTATTTTTTCATACTTCTCATATTGATACTGATTGAACATTTGCAAACCATTCTTTCTTTTTCGTTCCCAAATTTTTCTTAGGATAGCCAAGGCAGGATTTTTCTTTTTAGAGGTCTTCCCATTGTAAATAACAACTTCTTGAAGTACTTGTTCTCCAGTAAGCACAATTTTCATATTGTAAGTTACTGCTTTATCCAAATCAACATCTTTAGTAGTATAGCCTACAAAAGCAACTGCAATGACTTTATAATTTTTAGTAGATTCTAGATAAAACTTCCCATTTTCATCACTGAGAGTACCTTCATTAGAACCTTTAAAAACTATGTTTGCATATGAAATAGGCTGATTTTTATTGTCCACAATAACACCACTAACTTTTGTTTGCGCAAAACTTGAGTTAATAAATCCAATGAAAAGAAAGTAAAAAAATATTTTTTTCATAGCGACAAAAAAAAGCTTCATCAAAATAACTCTGATGAAGCCTCAAATATAATAGTTTATTATTATTTGTACATAACTTTTTTGACAGCTTTAACAACATCACTTGCGTTTGGCAACCATTCTTTCAATAAAGATGGAGAATAAGGCGCTGGAGTATCAGCAGTGGTAATTCTTTGAACAGGTGCATCAAGATAATCAAAAGCTTTCTCTTGAACCATGTAAGTAATTTCAGAAGCTACACTAGCGAAAGGCCAAGCCTCCTCAAGAACTACTAAGCGATTTGTTTTTTTAACCGAATTGATAATGGCATCATAATCCATTGGACGCACTGTTCTCAAGTCGATAATTTCGCAAGAAATTCCTTCTTTTTCTAATTCATCAGCTGCAATAAAAGCCTCCTTGATAATTTTTCCAAAAGAAACAATTGTTACATCGGTTCCTTCTCTTTTAATATCAGCAACTCCTAATGGAATTATGTATTCTCCTTCTGGAACCTCTCCTTTATCTCCATACATTTGCTCTGATTCCATGAAAATAACAGGGTCATTATCACGAATAGCCGCTTTCAACAAACCTTTAGCATCATAAACGGTAGATGGAACTACCACTTTTAATCCAGGAGTATTGGCAAACCAATTCTCAAAAGCTTGTGAGTGGGTTGCTCCTAATTGTCCAGCAGAAGCTGTTGGCCCACGAAAAACCATCGGCATTGGAAACTGTCCAGCCGACATTTGTCGCATTTTAGCAGCATTATTTATTATTTGATCAATTCCAACTAATGAAAAGTTGAAGGTCATATATTCTACAATCGGACGACACCCATTCATTGCTGACCCCACAGCAATTCCAGCAAAACCTAATTCGGCAATAGGAGTATCAATAACTCTTTTTGGTCCGAATTCGTCCAACATTCCTTTTGAGGCTTTGTAAGCTCCATTATATTCAGCAACTTCTTCACCCATTAAATAGACGGCTTCATCGCGACGCATTTCTTCACTCATTGCTTCGGCAATCGCTTCTCTAAATTGTATAGTTCTCATATATAAAATTTCTTAATATCAATTTTGGATAGCAAAAGTAAAAATTTAAAATGATTAAAAAACATATTTTAGTCATAATTATAAGGCGCCATTTCAATCATTTCGAGTGAATAAATTAGATATTTCATTTATATCCTTTACGAAATCGATATAATACTGAAAAAATAGTATGCGCGCATATAAGTAATAGAAATATATTTTATACTTTTACGCTCAGAAAAAACTTTTTAAAAAATATATAATGAAAATACTAGTTTGCATCAGCCATGTGCCTGATACTACTTCCAAAATCAACTTCGTGAATGGCGATTCTGAATTTGACACAAACGGTGTTCAATATGTAATTAATCCAAATGACGAGTATGGTTTAACACGTGCTATTTGGTTTCAAGAACAACAAGGAGCCACTGTAACTATTGTAAATGTGGGTGGTGCCGATACCGAACCAACATTACGTAAAGCTTTAGCGATTGGAGCAAATGAAGCCATTCGTGTAAACGCAACTCCAACTGATGGTTTTTTTGTAGCAAAACAATTAGCCGAAGTGGTAAAATCAGGGGGTTATGATGTAATAATCTGCGGAAAAGAATCATTAGACTACAATGGGGGAATGGTTCCTGGAATGTTAGCCGGATTATTAGAGTACAACTTTGTTAATTCTTGTACTGAAATTTTTATTGATGGTACTTCTGTAAAAGCAGGAAGAGAAATTGACGGTGGAAAAGAAATCGTATCTACCTCATTACCGTTAATCATTGGTGGGCAAAAAGGATTAGTGGAAGAAAAAGATTTACGTATTCCTAATATGCGTGGAATTATGACAGCGAGAACTAAAGTTTTAACTGTTTTAGAACCTGTGGCGGCTAACAACAATACTAAAGCGGTGAAATTTGAAAAACCAGCAGCAAAATCGGCAGTAAAATTATTTTCTGCAGTTGATTTAGACGGATTGGTAAACGCATTACATAACGAAGCAAAAGTAATATAGTAGTCAGTATTCAGTCGCAGTTTTCAGTGGTAAAACTTTTAACCTGAAACTTTAACTTTAAACAAAAAAATTATGTCATTATTAATATACGCAGAATCAGCAGACGGAAAATTCAAAAAAGTGGCTTTCGAATTAGCTTCTTATGCAAAAAAAGTAGCTGATTCTCTTGGCACAACCGTTACAGCAGTAACAGTAAATACAGAAAATGTTTCCGAATTATCAAAATATGGTGTTGCTAAAGTTTTGAAAATAACTAATGATAAATTAGCGAATTTCAATGCTAAGGCATACGCCGATGTAGTAAAACAAGCCGCTCAAAAAGAAGGCTCAAAAGTAATCGTTCTTTCTTCAACAACCGACAGTTTATATTTTGCTCCACTAGTGGCGGTAAGTTTAGATGCTGGTTTTGCATCTAATGTAGTTGGATTGCCTATTTCAACCTCCCCTTTTCAAGTGAAAAGAAATGCTTTTTCTAATAAAGCTTTCAATATCACAGAAATTTCAACAGACGTTAAAGTAATTTGTTTAGCGAAAAACTCTTTCGGATTGGTTGAAAACAATTCTTCATTAGTTGAAGAAGATTTCACTCCAAGTTTAAACGATGCTGATTTCACAACAAAAGTAGAATCAGTAGAAAAAACAACAGGAAAAGTAACTATCGCTGATGCTGATATTGTAGTTTCTGGTGGTCGTGGAATGAAAGGTCCAGAAAATTGGGGAATGTTAGAAGAATTAGCAACTGTTCTTGGAGCAGCTACTGCTTGTTCTAAACCAGTTTCCGATTTAGGTTGGCGTTCTCACAGTGAACATGTTGGTCAAACAGGAAAACCTGTGGCTGCCAATCTATATATTGCAGTAGGAATTTCTGGAGCGATTCAACACATTGCAGGAATCAACTCGTCTAAAGTAAAATTAGTAATCAACACCGACCCTGAAGCTCCTTTCTTTAAAGTTGCTGATTATGGAATTGTTGGGGATGCTTTAGATATCATTCCAAGATTGACTCAAAAACTAAAAGAATTTAAAGCAAGTAATTCTTAAAAATAAAACTAACTCAAATGCGATAAGCTATCTGAAAATATTTTTAGGTAGCTTATTTTTTTGTTTAAAAAAGCGAAAGTTTTTTGTTACTTTGCAATCAATACAAAAATCACCTGTAAAAGATTGATTCTTTGTTTTTCACATTTGAAATAATAGATAATGAGTTTAGTAAAACTTACCATAAAAGGAATATCCTACAGTCAAACACAAAATGGCGCCTATGCTTTAATTTTGAATGAAGTGGATGGCGATAGAAAATTACCTATCGTAATTGGCGCTTTTGAAGCACAATCAATTGCTATTGCTTTAGAAAAAGAAATCAAACCACCACGTCCTTTAACCCATGATTTATTCAAAAGTTTTGCTGACCGGTTTGACATTGTGGTAAAACAAGTGATCATTCACAAACTCGTTGATGGTGTTTTTTATTCTAGTATTATCTGTGAGAGAGACAAAATTGAAGAAATTATTGATGCGCGTACTTCCGATGCTATCGCTTTAGCCTTGCGTTTTTCTGCGCCTATTTTTACTTATAAAAATATCCTTGACAAAGCCGGAATTTTTTTAAATGCCAATCCATCTGAAATAGAAGGTCAAAACCCCGATGATGACGGAGTTCTTTCAACTCCTGAAACTTTCGGAATTGAAAGCGACACTTCAAAACCCGAAAATGCCTTCACAAAACATAGTTTATCCGAATTACATGAACTACTAGAAGGTGCTGTTCAAGACGAAGATTATGAAAAAGCAGCTCGAATTCGCGATGAAATCTCTAAGAGAGAATCTTAAAATTAATTCGACTTTTTCTTAATTTGGTTATTCCAATCAACAAATTACCACATCACCATAAAAAAAAATGAAACAATACCACGATTTAGTAAATCACGTTTTAGAAAACGGAACCCAAAAAGGAGATAGAACAGGAACTGGAACCAAAAGTGTATTTGGTTATCAAATGCGGTTTGATTTGGCTGATGGTTTTCCGATGGTTACAACTAAAAAGTTGCATCTAAAATCGATAATTTATGAATTGCTTTGGTTTTTAAAAGGCGATACTAATATTGGGTATTTAAAAGAAAATGGAGTAAATATTTGGAACGAATGGGCAGATGAAAATGGTGATTTGGGACCTGTTTACGGCCACCAATGGCGCAATTGGAATAGTGAAGAGATTGATCAAATCACAGAGTTGATAGACACTTTAAAAAACAATCCCAATAGTAGAAGAATGTTGGTTTCTGCATGGAATCCGTCAGTTTTACCGGATACTTCTAAATCATTTTCAGAAAATGTAGCCAATGAAAAAGCTGCATTGCCTCCTTGTCATGCGTTCTTTCAGTTTTATGTAGCGGATGGAAAATTATCGTGCCAATTGTATCAAAGAAGTGCCGATATTTTTCTTGGCGTTCCTTTTAATATTGCTTCTTATGCTTTATTCACAATGATGATTGCTCAAGTTTGCGATTTGGAAGTAGGAGAATTTATTCACACTTTTGGCGATGCACACATCTACAACAATCATTTTGAACAAGTAGAATTACAACTTTCTCGCGAGCCAAAAGCATTACCAAAAATGATACTAAATCCAAATATCAAAAACATTTTTGATTTTACTTTTGAGGATTTTACTCTTGAAGGATATGATCCACATCCTCATATTAAAGGAATGGTGGCGGTTTAAATTAAAATAATTTACTCTAAACAAAAAAAAGAATACTTGATATTGACATTTTTAATGAATACTATCTAGGAATTGAATATAAAATTGATGCCTATTTTGCAATTCTGATCCCACAATCGACATGAACCAAATCTAACCAAAAAAACGGGTATTTTTTGTTTTTATTGATTACAACAAAATTTATACTCTTTTTTGCACAATATATTTACATAAATAAAAATATATTACACAGTTATGTGATATAAAATCGTATTTCTAAGTGATACTATCATAAATATTTAATTTAACTTAACTTCCTATTTATGTATCACAACATCAAAGCTCTAGTCTATTTTCAACAAAATTTCATTCTTTAGTAAAAACAAAAAATCCGCTTAACAAATAAATTGCCAAACGGATTTTTAAACAAACAAACTAAACCTTATACTTCTAAAACGCTATTTTCAGCATTTGCGAATTCATTCCAACGATAGCTATCAGCTTCTGGTTCGTTAACATAATTACCATCCACCAAATATTTAAATTCAAATGAATTGTCTTTTGGCAAATCAAAAGCCGCTTTGAAAGTACCGCTTTTTAACTTAGACAATTCTCCTTCAGATGGATTCCAATTATTGAAATCTCCTACTACAGCAGCTGTAGTCGCTTCTTTTGCCTCGATTGAAAAGGTAACTTTAACAACCGGTTTTGTTTTTATAACTTGCTTCTTAATTGACATAACTAATTAATTTATAGATTAATGAGGCAAAGTAACACAATAAAAACATACATTTTACACCTCCTATGCAGAATTATTATTTTATCAAAATTGACCCTGAAAAAATTTTATATTCTTAATTTATAGTAAGTTATTTACAAATATAAAAATAAGAAAACGTTTTCTTACTAAATTATATCCAATTGCCATAATCGAGTTTTCAAAATAAATTGTATCTTTAAATTCAAATTTTCACCTTATGAACAACGATCAACATGAAATGTATGATTATGCACGCAAAAGAATCAAACAGAAAAAAAGATTGTATTTTCACTTTGTTTTATTTTTTATAGGAAGCATTTTTATTTTCATTATCAATAAATGGATAAAAGTGGAAGAATCTATTAATTGGTATATTTGGGCAATAACAAGTTGGTTGTTTATTTTTGTTTTGCACTTTATTAAAGTATTCATTACCGATAGTTTCATGAATAAAAATTGGGAACGAGAACAAATAAACCGCTTAATGACCATGCAAGAAAAGAAAATTGAACATCTTAATAACGAAATCGAAAACAAAAAAATAACTTAATGATTACTCTTATTGCAGCTGCCGCTGAAAACAATGCTTTAGGAAAAGACAACCAATTAATTTGGCATTTACCTGATGATTTTAAAAGATTCAAACAAATTACTACTGATCACTATATAATAATGGGAAGAAAAACATTTGAAAGTTTTCCAAAACCCTTACCCAACAGAACTCATGTTATTATAACCCGTCAAAAAGATTATACCGTAGAAGATTGCATTGTGGTCAATTCGATTGAAGAGGCCATAGCCATTTCTCCTAAAGAGGAAGATGTCTTTATTATAGGTGGTGCTGAAATCTACAATCAGTCGATAGATTTTGCTGATAAGATCGAATTGACTAGAGTTCATGCCAACTTTGAAGCCGATGCTTATTTTCCAGAAATCAACGCTAACAAATGGAAAGTTGACTTTGAAGAATTCCATCCCAAAGACGAAAAACACAATTTTGACTTTACTTTTCAGACATTTATAAAAAAATAAAAACTACTAATGGTAATTTGGGATTTGTTTATTGGGATTTCAATTTTTATTATTTGTACTTTTGCTCCTCAAAAATTGTATTAAAAAAATGTCAAAAAACGTCACTCCATACAAAGATTCTTCCCTTGGTAAAAAGGAACAAGTTACTCAAATGTTTGATAACATTTCGGGGAACTATGATGGATTAAACCGTGTAATTTCTTTTGGAATTGATGTGAAATGGCGTAAAAAAGTATTGGATTTAGTAGCGGCTAAAAACCCAGATACTATTCTTGACATTGCAACTGGAACGGGTGATTTGGCAATTTTAATGACTAAAACCAATGCCACTAAAATTATCGGTTTGGATATTTCCGCAGGTATGCTAGAAGTAGGAAAAAAGAAAATTGCCGAAAAAAAGTTAGACCACATTATTGATATGGTGATTGGTGATTCAGAAAATATGCCTTTCCCTGACAACCACTTCGATGCCATTACTGTTTCTTTTGGAATTAGAAATTTTGAAACCTTAGAAAAAGGTCTTGCTGAAATACTAAGAGTATTGAAACCTAATGGGATTTTTGTCATTTTAGAAACTTCTGTTCCCGAAAAAACACCTTACAAACAGGGCTATCGTTTTTATACTAAAAATATTTTGCCTATCATTGGAAAACTTTT
>CAIRMK010000209.1 GCA_903879645.1 uncultured Bacteroidota bacterium | reverse complement strand
TTTTACTCAAATAAGGTTAAATCGGGATTTGTTAAGTTGGAATATGAGTTTTAACTGGTCTCCGTTTGGTCAATATGCGTATTGGGGATTTTTTATAGGAATTAAAGCTGGCATTCTTAAAGACATTAAGTGGGATAAACGAACACAACCCGACAGAACATTAAAATAATATTTTCATCATGAAAAAAATAATTTATACTGACGAAGCTCCTGCTCCGATCGGACCTTATAACCAAGCGGTTTTAATTGGAAACACTCTATACACTTCTGGGCAAATTGCTTTGAATCCACATTCAATGGAATTGGTTCTTGATGATATCGAAACCGAAACTAAACAAGTAATGGAAAATATGAAAGCAGTCCTTAACGCTGCTGGCATGAATTTTGAGAATGTAGTAAAAACAACAATTTTCATTATGAACATGGGAGATTTTACGCAAATAAACTCCGTTTACGGAAGTTATTTCGATGAGAAAACAGCACCCGCTAGAGAAACTGTTCAAGTAGCTGGATTACCCAAAGGAGTTCATATTGAAATTTCTATGATAGCTGTTTTATAACGGCTATTTTATTAATTACAACGTTTTCGTACTTCTTTTCACGAAAATTAGACTTAAAAATAACTTAATTCAACTCTTTTTTTAAATCTAAAAATCAATTAATTGTATTTTCGTTTATTATTAAAGGCGCAAGAAAAATAAATAAATGCCCTCTAAAAGATAAATAATAAAGTTTTATGAAAATATTGATTCGTGTTTGTTTGTTCCTTATATGCTCCAATTCCTTATTATCTCAGTCAAAAAATGAGGATGTAATTCAAAAGGTTAGAAATTTAATTAGTGAAAAGCAATATGCTAAAGCTGAGAATTCACTTTCTATTTATTATGCATCCTACCCTGATGATTTAGAAACCAATTGGCTATATGCTCAAGTATTGCATTGGAATCATAAAAATGATTTATCGGAAGAAAAATTTCAAAAAGCAATAGCTTTATCTCCAAAAAACACAGCTATTCAATTGGATTATGCTCGTATGCTTTATGAAAGTGGCAGATTTACTAAAGCACAAGTATTATTAGTACCCTTAAAAGAAAATGATGCTACTAAAACGGAAGCTTTATTGATGGAAGCCCACATTTATTTTTGGTCGGGTAAAGTAAGTCTGGCGAAAAACACTATGAATGAAATAAAAAAGCTATATCCAAAAACTGGTATTACAGAGGAACTTTCTAAAAATATTGCAGAGGCTACTTTTCCCTATTTAAAAACAAATTTTGAATATCAATCGGATAATCAACCTATGAAGTTTTTTGCAGAAAAAATAGAAATAGGACAATACCGTTCCTGGTTATGCAATCCTAAATTGGAAGTTACAAATTATAACTTCACACCTGCGGAGCAAGCACTAACAACAAAGTTAAGCAATCAATTTTATTTTGCATCTATAGGATTGTCTACAAATCTTTCCGCTGGAATTTATAAAAATTTCTCTGAAAAAACGGATTGGATTGGTGGGATTGATTTCAATTTAAAAATAGTAAAAAACACTTCGCTTAAATTAGGCTACAACAAAAAACCTTATCTAGGTACTTTAACTAGTACCACCTTTAATCTTACTCAAAATAATACGTTTGGAGAATTAGACTATGAATATAACAAACTATTTTCTGTCCATGCAGGTTATAATAATCAATTCTTTAGTGATAAAAATGTTATTCAATCGTTTAGCTCTTGGATTATTTCTAAACCTTTCAAACTATCTGATTTAATAATTCAATTCGGTTATGGTTTTAGCTATTCTGATGCGAAAAACAATTTATACACATCCAAACAAACAGTAACGGATGCCATATCTAATTTCAATCCTAATGAAACTATTGACGGTTATTACAATCCTTATTTTACTCCAAAAAGTCAAATGGTAAATTCTGCACTATTACTATTGAATTATAAACCATCTAAACTTTTTGAAATTGGAGTTAAGGCCAATTATGGTTTTGCTGCTAAATGTCAAAATCCTTTTATTTATTTAGATAGTGATAGCCTTGGTAATTCTGTTTTTGCTACAAATTTCTCGTCTACTTCGTTTAATCCTTATGAAGTATCAGGAACTATTACTCATTCCATTTCCTCAAAATTTGAAATAAAAGCTACTTATACACATCAAGAAACATTCTTTTATAATAGAAATAATGCCAATCTAGGATTGAATTATAGATTTTAATGAACACGAGATTACGAAATAATTTATTCAAGTTCAAAGGAGCTAAAAAAGTCACCCCATTTGACCATTTTGTCATTTTGGTGCTAACTCTTGCTGGAATTATTAGTGTAATCAATTTAGCAGAATGGTGGTTCCGTGAGGATCATATTGCCAATATGTTTCTTTTCGTTTTATTAAGTCTGTTTTTTTGGTATGGGATTTTAAGAATCGTTTTGATTTGGATTAATTATTTAAGACTTAAGAAGCCTGCAGTTGTTCCAATACCTGATGAAGGACTAAGTGTAGCTATTTTCACTACTTCGGCTCCAGGAGAGCCTATTTCGATGTTTGAAAATACATTTAAAGCATTACAAAACTTAGATTATCCTCATACTACTTATTTATTAGACAGCACCGAAGATATTGCTTTCAAAGAATTGGCAGAAAAACATGGCATTGTATGGTTGGATTTAGCTAATCTACCCGGCGCAAAAGCTGGAAAAGTAAACGAAGCTTTACGAAGAACCAAAGAAGAATTTATTCTGATTTTAGATCCCGACCATATTGTTTTTCCAAATTTTCTAGATCAAACCTTAGGTTTTTTTAAAAATGAAAATATTGGTTTTGTTCAAGTGAGTCAAGGCTATTACAATATGTATCGTTCTTTTACTGCTCGTGGTGCGGCCGAACAAACGTATACCTTTTATGGTCCCACTCAAATGGGATTGTATGGTTATGGTGGTGCAGTAGCCATTGGTGCGAATTGCACTTTTAGAAGAAAAGCATTAGAAAGTATTGGTGGGCATGCCCAAGGATTAGCAGAAGATTTACAAACTTCAATTAGAATTCATTCTAAAGGATGGAAATCCGTTTACAATCCAGTAATTGTTAGCCGTGGTTTAGTTCCAGAAGACTTTGCTTCTTTTTGTAAACAACAATTAAAATGGGCGCGTGGCGTTTTTGAATTATTATTTGATGAAATGCCTTATGTAATAAAAGATTTGACCTTTTGGCAAAAGATTTCCTATTTGTCTATTGGAACTTATTATTTATTCGGTACTATCACGGCTTTTTTTATTCTAATCCCACTACTCTATTTCTTTACTGAAATCATTCCGGGCCGAATGGATTTTACCGAATTCATTGTGCGTGGTTCTATCATTTTGTTTATCTCTATTTTTATTTATGTATATGCACAGAAATTCCTTTGCGACAGAAAAACAGAACGTGGTTTTCATTGGAGAGGAATGATTTTAAAATATTCTTGTTGGCCAGTGTTTTTATATGCTTTTTATTTGACTTTAATTCATAAAAAAATTCCGTACATCCCCACTACAAAAACGGCAGTGAAAGGGTTTA
>CAIRMK010000208.1 GCA_903879645.1 uncultured Bacteroidota bacterium | reverse complement strand
AGGAAGAAAATATTATTGTTTCAACTGGATTTTTAGTTTTAAGATGCAATAAAGATATTGACAATAAATACCTTTTTCATTATCTAAAATCAAACTTATTTCAAACAAAAAAAGATAAGTTATGTTCTGGTTCAACGCAAAAAGCTATAAACAATAACAAGTTTGCTGAAATAAAAATTCCTATAGCAGATTTACCTATCCAACAAAAAATTGCCGCCATTCTTGACAAAGCCGATGAACTTCGCCAATATAACAAGCAACTCATTGCCAAATACGATGCCTTAACGCAAAGTTTGTTTTTAGATATGTTTGGGGACCCTGTTAAGAATGAGAAGGGTTGGGATATATGTAAATTATCAGACTTTTCTAAAATCAGAATTGGTCCTTTTGGTAGTCTGTTACATGTTGAAGATTATGTACAAAACGGAATTCCTTTAATTAATCCAACACATATCAAAAATGGTAAAATTGAAATTGATAAAAACTTAACAATTTCAGATTTAAAGATGAAGGAATTATCTTCTTATACTTTAAATACTAATGATTTAATATTAGGCAGACGTGGTGAAATGGGTAGATGTGCCATCATTACAGAAGTAGAAAAAGGATATTTGTGCGGTACAGGAAGTATTTTTATTCGTCCAAATGAACACTTAAATACATATTATTTATATAAAGTCATTTCTTCAAACTCAATTAAACAAGTTTTGGAAAATTCAGCCAAAGGAGTTACGATGAAAAATTTAAATTCTAAAGTAGTTGGAGATTTAGCTATTCCTATACCACCAATAGAAATTCAAAATAACTTTATTAAATCAACTGAAAATTTAGCATTACAAAAACAACAAGCCCAAGAAGCCTTGGCAAAAGGTGAGGCGTTGTTTCAAGGGTTGTTGCAACAGGCGTTTAAGGGGGAGTTGAATTAAAAAGAAAAAAAATAATTAAATAAAATAGCAGAGAGATGAAAGATTTAAGTAATTCAGCTATAGACCGAAAAAACATACTCAACAACAATGTTGCTATACAAGAAGTGTACAATAACATTGGTTTTTATGGTGTGAAATTTGAAGAAAAATACCGCTTTACCAAACAGCAAATAGCCCGTTATTTTGATGTAGACGTGAGGACAGTGGAGCGTATTTTAGAAGAAAACAAAGAAGAATTTGTTCAGAGTGGTTATGAAATATTTTCTGGTCCACGATTAAAAAAATTCAAAGAAACGGTACTCGAGAATGTCCCCGACACAAATGTCGGAGACATAACCGAAAGCCCCGAAAGCAGTGACCTCATCAGTAAAGCACCTAGCCTTGGAATTTTTACCTACAAAGCATTTTTAAATTTAGGAATGTTACTCAGCAATTCTGAAAAAGCAAAAGAGTTGCGTTCCGCAATATTAGATATTGTAATCGATGTATTAAATAAAAAATTAGGAGGGAATACTAAATACATTAACCAACGTGAGGAGGAATTTGTACCAAGCGCTATTAGGGAATATAACTATCGTCAAGAATTTACAAATGCGCTAGATGCACACATTACCGAAAACAAATTCAAATATGCACAACTTACGGATAAGATATACAAAAGTATCTTTAAAGAGAATGCTAAAGAATACCGCCAAATTTTAAAATTAAACTCCAAAGAAAGCATTAGAAACACAATGTATTCAGAGGTTTTAGATCTGATTTCAAGTTATGAGAATGGATTTGCTGATTATTTAAAAAAGAAGTGTAGCAGTAAAGGATTAAAATTATCATTATCAGAAGCACATCTTTTATTCACAGAATTTGAAGAATTTAGTCAAGCCATTTATAACCCTTTAAGAGAAAAAGCAAGAAGTTTAATGGCAAGTCGCGATATGGTATTCCGTGATGCACTGCACGAAAAACTTAAAGAATATGTAAATGCAGTAAGTGCCGAAGATTTTGATAAATTTTTAGGTGAAAAAAGTAAATCGTTAGAGGAACGATTAGAGGAAAATAAAGAAGTTTTCAAACGATTAAAAGACAGATAATCATGGAACTAAAATATTTTACTTCAGAATATGCAATCAAAACCCATGATAAAATAATTGAAATATCAGGTGGAAATCCAGGAATAAAAAATTTCGGGAATATTGACAGTCCGCTATATCATATTCAAAATGATGATTATTATCCAACTTTTGAGGAAAAATTAACTCATTTAGTCTTCTCATTCAATAAAAATCATGGTTTTAATGATGGCAATAAAAGAACCTCTATCGCTTTAGGTTTGTTCTTTTTGATAGTCAACGATTTAGATGTTTTTTCTAATAAATTTGTAATAGAAATGGAAAACATTGCAGTTACTGTAGCTGATAATATAGTTGATAAAGATTTACTTTTAGAAATTATTTCTTCAATAATCAATGATGAGGATTATAACGAAGAATTAAAATTAAAAATCGTTAATGCTTTAATAAACGTTGTTAAGAATGAAGAGGATAAGGATTTTAATTTAGGTATTGAATCCTATTATAGTTTCTTATAACAGAAAAAAATGTCCCATAAGCATTAGCAAAAAGTTAGAAGTTTTGCAAAAGGAGTTAAGTAAGATGTTAAATTATTAGATTAATATTCTAATTGCTATGAGAGTAAGTGCATTATTACGAGAATTAAATATAGCCCTAAGCACCCTTAGAAATTATGAGCCGTTTTTAGAAGATACGGATTATAAATTCAATGTGGTAAATCAATTAGTGCCAGATGATATTTATAAAAAAGTATTAGAATTTCATCATTCTAAAGCAAATAATTTTGAAATGTTTGTATTTCAAGACAATGAAAATTATCGCTATATCTCCAGAGTAAAATGGTATAAAAGAAATCAAATAAATATTAAAATTGGTTTAATTGAAAAAAGAGGTTTACCATCAGTTGTATTTGATAAATTAAAATTTTCAGGTATTTCAGAAATAGATTCAGTAGATAATATAGATATTATTACAACAGTTAAAATAGATGATGCTAATCAGGAAACCAATACTATCCCAGCAGTTAGTTTAAATACAATTGATAATGAAGTAGATGTTGATTTTTTAGTTTTTCAGTTTTCTCATAATTTTTCTAACCTTTTGTTGTCAACTGGTGATAAAATAATTGAAAGATTGAGAGAGTTAAATTACATAACTAATGAAAAGGAGGCCGAAAATTTAAACAATAATATAGAAACTCAATTAAATTTATTGTTTTTAAAAAATGGTCCTTTACAGCTTCAATTAAAATTAGAACAATTACTTGAATTCTCAATAACATCAAAGTTAAATACTAACATATTTATAGAAAAATTAAATGAAAACCATTCTTTAATTCTTTTTAAATTGTGGCTAAAAAACTTAAATTTCAATGTTGAAATATCCTATATAAAAAAACATATCATTAAATCAATTTGTGATAATGTTTCAGAAATTGAAATGATTTTTGAGAGATTTTCCAATGTTAATTCTATTGAATTTATAATAGATTTATTTTTAGAAGATAACATAGATAAAATAAACAAACTATATGAAATATTAGAAAAAAAAGAAAATGGATTAAACCTGTTTTTAGGGAAAATTAGTGCTTTAAATCCAAAGGATATTTTTAATATATGGCTTAACGTTGAAAAATTAACATTAGATTTTGATATTTTAAATATTGACAATCAATCTTTCATAAATTGTTTTATTGAATACATAAATGATAATCCAATTCTATTAAATACTCTAATTAATAGATTGGAAATTGAACAAAAACAGAAAGTACTAAATTTCTATATAAATAATTCAGAATCT
>CAIRMK010000207.1 GCA_903879645.1 uncultured Bacteroidota bacterium | reverse complement strand
TTTCATTACTCATTTCTGGAATTCCGTATATCAAATCGATGGTAATGTTGTCAAAATAGTGTGAAGCAAACTCCAAACATTCCCTAGCTTCCTCCGCATTATGTGCGCGATTCATCATTTTCAAATCATCTTCAAAAAAAGATTGAATTCCAATGGACAAACGGTTTACATGATTTTTAGACAATTCGATTATAACATCTTTGGATAAATCATCTGGATTGGCTTCGATCGTAATTTCGGGATTTTCTATTACAGTATAATTTTGAAATACTGCATCCATCAACAATCGAATATCTTTAATAGATAATATTGAAGGAGTGCCACCGCCAAAATAAATAGTTTCCACTATTTCATTCTTAAATTCACTTTTGCGAAGTTTAATTTCTTTAACCAAAGCCAAAACCATCTCGTCTTTCTTCTTCATAGAAGTTGAAAAGTGAAAATCACAATAATGACACGCTTGCTTGCAGAAGGGGATGTGAATATAGATGCCGGACATATTTTAGTGGTCAGTCGCAGTCGCAGTTTTCAGTACTGTGACTGAAAACCGTGACTGAAAACTATTTTATTTCTTTACTCGTTCTTCATTATTTTTCACAAATGCATCCCAGCCTGTATAACTTTTTTCTCCAACCACTTTTCCGGTGTTGAAGAAGTGACAAACAGCTGCCGCTAATCCATCTGTTGAATCTAAGTTTTTAGGCAATTCTTTTAATCCAAGAAGTTGTTGCAACATTTTGGCAACTTGTTCTTTGCTGGCGTTTCCGTTTCCAGTAATAGCCATTTTAATCTTTTTGGGTTCGTATTCTGTAATCGGAATTTGACGCGATAATCCTGCCGCCATAGCAACACCTTGTGCTCTTCCTAGTTTTAACATGGATTGCACATTCTTTCCAAAAAAAGGTGCTTCAATAGCAATCTCATCGGGATGATGTGTTTCTATTAACTCAATAGTTCTTTCAAAAATTACCTTTAACTTAGTATAATGGTCATCATATTTTGATAGAATTAATTCATTCAACTGAAGAAATTCCATTTTTTTGTTGATGACTTTTATCAAACCAAAACCCATTATAGTGGTTCCTGGGTCAATTCCTAATATGATGCGTTCGTTTGCCAAACTATTTGGTTTCATGTTTAAGGTTTCATGTTCAAAGTTTTGTTTCTTTGCAACAATGATAACAATTCCTCACAAAGCTAAACAATTATTGGTTTTTTCAGTCAAACTTTTGATTGTTGTTGGCGCATTTTATTTTATTTACAACCAACTGGCTTCAAATGACAAATTGGATTGGGAGAAATTTTTGATTTTGTTCCATAAAAACCAATCAGTTGGTGGAATTTTATTCCTTTTACTTTTAAGTTTTTTGAATCGTTATTTTGAAATTCTTAAATGGAAAAATTTGGCTCAAGTTGTGAAACCTATTTCATTATATGAAGCAACAAAGCAAGTTCTTGCGGCTTTAACTTTAGGCGTTTTTACACCTGTTGGCGTTGGTGAATATGCTGGAAAAGCACTCTATTTTGAAAAAAAAGACGCTAAAAAAATAATTTTTCTAAATTTAATTTGCAACGGAATTCAAATTGTTGCCACAGGTTTTTTCGGACTGTTGGGAATGTTGCTATTGGGTTATTGGCTTTGGAGTTTGGGAATATTATTAACTACAATTGCCTTTTTGTTTTTTTCTTATTTCACAAAAAAAATAAAAATAAAAGGATATTCCATTGAAGATTTAGTGGAAAAAATCAATGAAATCCCAAAGAAAATACATCGTAAAAACTTCCTGTTGGGAATGTGTCGCTATTTGGTGTTTTCTCACCAATATTATTTTTTGTTTTTGGCTTTTGACGTAGATTTGTCATATACCACTTTGATGGCGACCATTACAACCGTTTATTTTTTAGCTTCAGTAATTCCGAGTTTTCAATTTTTGGACTTTGCATTAAAAGGAAGTTTGGCCGTTTATTTCTTTGGTTTACTTGGGGTAAACGAATGGGTTGTCGTATTTGTCACTACTCTTATGTGGTTTTTTAATGTTGTTTTACCTGTAGTCATTGGAAGCTATTTTGTGATGATTTTTAAGATTCCAAAACCATTAAAAATTTAAATTATAAAGTATGTTTGAAATTATACTATTCTTGATTTTGACAATATATGTTGTATTTATTCTACAACTTATTTTGGGTTTCAATAAAGTAAAATCATTTGAAAGAACCAATGAAGAACCTATAACAACTTTCTCTATTATTGTCCCTTTTAGAAACGAAGAGAAGAATTTGCCAAAACTTTTAAAGTCTATTTCTAAACTAAATTATCCAAAAGAATTATTTGAAATCATTATGGTAGATGATTTTTCAAAAGATAATTCGGAACGCGTGTATATTAAATGGCGTATGGAAAATGGATTGATTGAAACAACCCTTTTAGAAAACTTACGCTTATCTAATTCCCCTAAAAAAGACGCTATTTCAAGAGCCGTTCCAATTATAAAACACGAATGGATTATTACAACGGACGCCGATTGTATTGTAAACAAAAACTGGTTGTTGACATTAGACAATTATATTCAAAAAAACAATACTAAAATGATTGTGGGTGCTGTAGTTTATCAAACCAAAAACAATTGGTTTCATCATTTTCAACAATTAGATTTATTGAGTTTGCAAGGAACAACTATTGGGAGTTTTGGTAATCGCAATCCTTTTATGTGCAACGGAGCCAATTTTGCTTATACTAAAAAATTCTTCCATGAGTTAGGAGGCTTTGGCGGAATTAACGACACTGCTAGTGGTGACGATGTTATGTTATTACAAAAAGCCTTAAAAACCAATTTTGAAAAAGTACATTATTTAAAAAACACAGAGATTATTGTTAAAACAAGACCCGAAAATGATTTGTTAAAACTGTTTATGCAACGTGTTCGTTGGGCAAGTAAGACAACTAGCTATAAAAACACTTATGCTAAAGTATTAGCTGTTGTCGTCCTATTAATGAATTTAAGTTTAGTAGGTAGTGTAGGATTTGTACTTTGTGGATGCTTAAAATATCGAGTGCTATTGACTGTATTCTGTTTCAAATATCTAGTTGATTATTGTTTGCTATTTCAATCCAATCAATATGAAAGAAAAGGTAAATTCATTATGCCACTAGCTAGTAGCTTGATTTATCCTTTGTTTTCTAGTTTGGTTGGGATCTATTCTTTGTTTGGAAATTTTACTTGGAAAGGTAGAAAATTTTCTAAATAATTACTTCTCCCTTTTAATTATTACCGGTAAAATAAACTGTGTTTTTACAGGAATTCCTCGTTTGATTGCTGGATTGACTTTTGGAAAATCAACTAGTTTTAATTTTAATATACTATCAATTTTTATGGTATCATAAGCTACTGTATCTTTAGGAAATTGAGGTTCAAATTGCATTGTTGCATCTGGATTTACAGTTACTTTTACTTCAATAGTATCCAACTTAGGGAATAATATTTTTAACGTATCTATACTTAATTTTTGTTGAATGGTACTTGCCATAAATTCAAAAAAGCATTGTTTTCGCTGTTTAGGATCAGTTAGTTTTTCACAATCAGCAATGGATGGATATTGGTCTACTTCTTTCCAGTTAATCTCTTTTATTTGTTTTTCAAGCAATTCCTTTTCAGAAGGAACTTGCTTCTCAAAAAATTGACAAGAAGAAAGAGACAGTAGGAGAAAAAAAGAAAGAATTTTTTTCAATTGTTAACTTTTAGAATTTAAATAATCCGTATAACTTTTATTAAACCATTCCTGTTTTGTTTTTTGCGCCTGATCTTTTTCGCTTTTATATAAAAGACCTAACTTTTCAGAATAAATAGCTATCTTGATGGTATAGGTATAAAACTCTTCTTTGGATAACATTATCTTATTATCATTTTTCTTTTGGAAAAACTCAAAAAATAAAGAATCAAAATCATTTTTATCAAAGGCTAACACTTGTTTTTTATACTTGGTGTATAATGTTCCCTTCATCTCAATATCGGGATCCTTGGCTGTATTCTCCTGTCCAAAAACATTGGGAGCAATACAAAAAATCAATAAGGAAAAAACGGTAATTTGAATTAATCTTTTCATCTTGGATTCAAAAATAGTAAAAATTTAGTAAAAATATAGGATAACCTATTAAAGCAAAAAAGCCATCCACAATAAAGTGGAAAGCTTTTCATTGGTCTAACTACTAAACCGTGATACGAGTTACAAATTCGTATCGAAACAACACAACT
>CAIRMK010000206.1 GCA_903879645.1 uncultured Bacteroidota bacterium | reverse complement strand
CGCCAACTAAAGGTGAGCTTGAATAACCTATAGGTTTTCTCCAAAATACTAACCGAGGTGTTGGACTTTTTTAGTGCTTTTAGTAGTACCACAAACTTGTTCTTTCGAGGAAGGAGGAATAATATAATTGTCATAAAAAATAATTTATACAATGTCCTTTCAGAAATTTATTTTTATTCCATCACGCAATATTTCGTGTTTTTTTTGTCACTAATTCAATTTTATCAATACTTTTGTTAATAAACTATTTTTTGTATGTCGAAGAAACTAACCTACATTGATTTATTTGCTGGCTGTGGCGGACTATCATTAGGATTACACCAATCGGGTTGGAAAGGACTTTTCGCTGTTGAAAAAAATCCTGATGCATTCAAAACTCTTGAATACAATTTAATAAATCAAAAAGATCATTTTAATTGGCCTAATTGGTTGCCGAAAGGTGCCCATGAAATAAATGAAGTGCTTTTTCATTATAACGATAAACTTGAAAAATTAAAAGGAAAAGTGACCATGATTGCTGGCGGGCCGCCATGTCAGGGATTTTCCATGGCAGGTAAAAGGAATGAATATGACCTTAGAAATGACTTGATTAACTCCTATATAAAATTTGTTCAAACTGTTGAACCTAAAATAATTTTCTTTGAAAATGTGAAAGGTTTTACAATGGAATTCAAAAAGAACAAAGAAAAAGGAATTGCTTATTCTTCAATTGTAACACAAAAATTAGATGAGGCTGGCTACTTTGTAAAAGGGCAATTAGTTAATTTTGGAGAATATGGTGTACCGCAAAAGAGAACTAGATTTATTCTTGTTGGGATAAAAAAAGATTTAAAAAACGCTACTCAAGAAAAAGTAGAAACATTCTTTTCACTATTAAAAGATAATAAGTTCGATTTTCTTAAAGAAAAAGGATTAACCACTGAAACAAATCTAAAAGATGCTATTTCAGATTTATTCAAAAAAAACGGATTAAAACCTACTCCTGATTCACCAAGTTTTGAATCTGGTATTTATGGCAAAAAAAGTAACAATTATCAAAAATTGATGCGTGAAGGAATCGAAGAAAAAATCCCAAATAGTCACCGCTTTCCAAAACATTCCCCATTAATTTTAAAACGTTTTGAAGATATTCTTGCTGTTACACATAACAGAAGAAACTTAGATTTAAGTAAAGAAGTTCGTGAACGTTTCAATATTAAAAAACATACCGTTATACCATTAAATGGTCTAGACAAAAGCCCAACGATAACAACGCTTCCTGATGATTATATTCACTATGAAGAACCACGTATATTAACGGTTCGTGAATATGCCAGAATTCAATCGTTCCCAGATTGGTATATTTTTCAGGGAAAATATACTACTGGTGGAAAAAGAAGAACCCAAGAGGTACCACGTTATACACAAATTGGAAATGCAATTCCACCTTTGTTTAGTGAACAAAGTGGATTGATTTTAAAACAACTTATTTAAAAGAATGCAAAATCCATTATCATTCAAAGTTAGTTCTGCTTTAAAGAATATTATAGGAAGTGATTTAATCAGTGATGATTTTATTGCAGTTTTTGAATTAGTTAAAAATGCTTATGATGCTCACGCAACAAAGGTTGAAATTATATTTGAAAATATTTATTCTAGTAAAGCAAAAATAATCATAAAAGATAATGGTAAAGGAATGAACTATGATGACCTTGTAAACAAATGGTTGTTTGTAGCATATTCAGCAAAAATTGAAGGAACAGAAGAGGATAGTTACGATTATCGAGATAAAATTAAAGTAAAAAGAGCTTATGCTGGTGCTAAAGGTATAGGTCGTTTTTCATGTGACAGACTAGGTAGTAATCTTTATCTTGAAACCATTAAGGAAGAAACTAATCCAAAAGTTGAAGTTTTAATAACTGACTGGAATAAATTTGAAGGAGATATTAAAGACGAATTTGTTAATAT
>CAIRMK010000205.1 GCA_903879645.1 uncultured Bacteroidota bacterium | reverse complement strand
AGTGTAATAAAACACAAACGGACATCTAAGTTTTATTACACCTAAATATTACAATATGAAAAAGTACATCGCCTATTACAGAGTAAGCCGAAAAGAGCAAGGAATTAGTGGACTAGGATTGTCTGCTCAGAGAACATCAGTTACAAATTTTGTAAAGAACCAAGAAGGAACTATCATTCAAGAGTTCACCGAAATTGAAACAGGAACCAATAAGCGTGAACGTATAGAAATTCATAGAGCAATCGAATTAGCTAAAATTGAAGGTGCTATTTTGGTTATAGCCAAATTAGACCGTTTATCCCGTAATGTTAATTTTGTTAGTTCTCTAATGGATGCTGGTATTGAGTTTGTTGCGGTAGATATGCCATCGGCTAACCATTTTACAATTCATATTTTTAGTGCCTTGGCAGAACAGGAAGCAAAACTTATCAGTTCTAGGACTCGCCTCGCACTAGCAGAACTAAAGAAAAAAGGTATAGTACTTGGTAATCCTATGAACCTTAATGATGAAGCTAGAGCAAAGGGCACTCAAAAAGTTAAAGAGAACGCTATCAATAATGATAGAAATCGTCAAGCTCAATCCATTATTGTTAACTGCAAAGAAAAAGGAATGAGTTACCGACAAATAGCTGAATATCTGAATGAACTGAATTTCAAAACAAGATATGGCAATCAATTCATGGCACCAACAGTTCACCAACTATATACCAGAACACTATTACAATCAGCATGATACAAAAATAAATGCTGATAAAAAGTTGCAACTTTGAAAACAAAATAG
Source organism: uncultured Bacteroidota bacterium (assembly GCA_903879645.1). Lineage (GTDB taxonomy): Bacteria > Bacteroidota > Bacteroidia > Flavobacteriales > Flavobacteriaceae > Flavobacterium. The sequence continues at coordinate 2,389 of CAIRMK010000205.1, read as the reverse complement.
TATATTTGCGTATAGTTGGATTAAAAAGGATAAAACCGATTACCTTGTCGGCACTTTTGAAACAATTTACTCAAGAATCGGTTGAGGGCAGTCCTAAACTGCGAAGACGTATCAAAAAAACGCCACTTTGTTCTTAAAAAGTGGTTTCAGCAAAACAAATTCAAAATTCTAAAGAACTCAAAAAGTTCTATTGCATCGCTATACCCATACATAACTTTTTATGATTGGCATTGATGTACTATGACTAATTCTGAGCTTCAATAGGATTTTAGAAGGTGGCTGATTGTAATGTTAACTGTTCAAGAATGTAAAAAAATATTAGAAAAAGACGGAACTAAGTACTCAGATGAAGAAGTAGAAATACTAAGAGATGTACTTTATAAAATCGCTGAAATAGATATTCAGCAAATCAATAACAACTAAAATTAATTTTAAAAAGAAAAAAAATGAATGTAATACTATATTACCGTGTTTCAACGGATGAACAAGCTAAAGGATTTAGCTTAGATTACCAAGAAGAAGTACTAAGAAGATTCTGTGAAATCAAAGGCTACAATGTGATTAACTCATACAGAGAGGATGAATCAGGTAAAAATTTTGAAGGACGACCAGAATGGCATAAGCTTCAAAAATTCGCAAAAGAAAACAAGAAATCAGTAGATTTAGTGTTGGTACATAAATGGGATAGATTTGCTAGAAATATACTAGAGGCTTACGTTATGCTAGATATATTAGACGGATGGGGTATTGGTGTTAATGCTGTAGAACAATGGTTAGACATGACCATTCACGAATCTAAAATTATGCTCTCAATATACTTATCACAAGGCGAAGTTGAAAGGTTGAAAATTTCAGCAAGAGTTAAAGACGGGAACTACAAAGCTTTGTCAAGCGGGTGCTTTATTAACAAAGCACCTTATGGTTATGCAAATATTAAACTAGAAGAAAAAAAGCAAACTTTGGAAATAGTGGAAGATAAAGCCAAGTTTATTAGAGAAGCATTTCAAAGAGTTTCAACAGGAGTTGAATCTGGTGAATCGGTTCTAAAAGATATGCGTAAAAGAGGCTTTAAAATGAGTGACAGTAACTTTTTCAGAATGCTTAGGAAAGTTGTTTATACAGGTAAAATTTTAGTGCCAGAATACAAAAAAATACCAATGAAAATAGTAGATGGGTACCATGACGCTATCACGGATTTAATAACTTTTGATAAAGTACAAAAGATACTTGATGGCAAAAGATGGAACGGTATCGTTCCTAGCCACAAGAACGACCTATTCCCGTTAAGAAATTTTCTTATATGTGACTGTTGTGGTGGTAATATGACCGCAAGTAGTTCGCAAGGAAGAACTAAAAAATACCACTACTATCATTGCCACAACAACCACAGAATAAGCCTTGAAACTGTGCACCAAATGTTTGAAAATCTGCTATCGGAAATTACTATAAGTAATGGTGCAAAAGAACTGTATAGTGAAATTCTAAAGAATAGTATAAAGAAATATTCATCAGAAAGAAATACCAGAACCAAATCAATAGAAGCCGAAATGAATAAAACAACTCAACTGATAGACAATGCTGACGAAAGATTATTGAATAAAGACATAGGCATTGAAACGTACAATAGAATGAATGACAAGTACCAATCACAATTACGAAGTTTAAAAGCTGAACAATCAGAGTTAAAAACAGAAAAGAATCCAATAGAACAATACGTAGATGGTGGCTTAGCATTACTTTCAAACCTAATTACCATTTATAACAAAAGTGATTATGAAAGAAAAAGAGCATTGATTGGTTCAATTTTTTCTGGAAAACTAGTCGTTTCAAAAACAGAATGTCGAACCACAGAAACAAACAAGGTGATTGAGCTTTTTACTAGGAATGACGGGCAATTAGAAGGAATAAAAAAAGGGACAAACTCAGAAAATTCTGGTTTGTCCCCTTCAGTACTCAAGGCGGGACTTGAACCCGCACGAACATTGCTGTTCACTGGATTTTAAGTCCAGCGTGTCTACCAATTTCACCACTCGAGCAATATGATGTATTTGAGCGAAAAACGGGATTCGAACCCGCGACCTCGACCTTGGCAAGGTAGCGCTCTACCAACTGAGCTATTTTCGCAAGAACATTTTGTGTAAGAACTGCCATCATTACTTTGATAGCGGATGCAAATGTAATATTAAAAATGAATAATACAAACCTTTTACAAAGAAAAATTATAGCTTTTATATTTATTTACTTTTGAAGTAGTTTTTTAATTTCATTCAATTTCATTAATGCTTCAACCGGAGTTAAGGTATTAATATCCAAATTTAAAAGTTCATTTTTTATTTCTTCTAAAATAGGATCGTCAAGATTAAAAAAACTTAATTGCATCTCATCTTTT
>CAIRMK010000204.1 GCA_903879645.1 uncultured Bacteroidota bacterium | reverse complement strand
TATATATTTGGGTGTCGTTATCTTTTAGATACACCTCTTGACCGTTTGAAAACAATCCATCATAATGATTTAAAGCTATAGTAAATGTATTATCCAATTCAGATTGAAAACCCAACGGTACTACATCATCAGCAGTAAAAGGCAAAGGTCTGCCTTGAATTGAAAACAATTCTCCATTAATAATTGAGGTTAATGCTGTTTGACTGTCATTAAAAAAACGACCATCTATGGCATCATCTACCCCTAAGGTAGCGGTCGCCATATAGGCTAGTAAGGTTTGTGAAAAATAACCATCTGCACTTGATAAATCTAACCATATTCTACTTTTGGAAGTGACACTTTTTAAGAGTGGCACATTAACCGCTGCTGTTCGCATAGCATTATTGAAATAAATTGTGGAAGATGTTGCTTTTGCAATAAATCCTTGTCCAATAGGTATAATACTTCCTGGTGCTAAATGTAGTGGGTCTCCTTGACTATTGGACGTTCCGCCTGCCATGGTATATACAGCATACGATGTATTATTTGGATTGTTTGACTTTCTCCATAAATACAACGCTTCTGTTATATTGTTAGCAGCCATAAAAGCATCTGCATTCACCCCTGATGGATACGGATTTCCTATTCCGTTATAAGTTCCAGCAGCTACTGTCAAATTTACATCGCCATTATTAGGAACACCATAAAATGTGCCATGCCAAACGGTAGGCGTTGTAGGATGATTATAAGGCATACGAATTAAATTGGCATAACCAACAGAAAAAGAAGTGGTTGCTGGTGATGCTATAACAGCATAATAGTTGGAAGCAGCATTATAATTATAAAATCTATTGGTTAGCGTAGCTGGAGAAAAAGACAATAGCAATTGTCCTGACACTGGAGAAGACCACAAGACATAATCCAATCGTTTTAAAGCGGCAGTGTCTTTTTGAATTGAAATTGCCCCAACGTCTTGACTATTCGTAGTCTGAATCAGATTAGCATCTGTTTGGATAGTAAACGTACATCCAGTAGCAACGCTTAATTTTCCATTCAGTGTAACCGTATTGCCAGAATTTATAATAACATTAGCTCCATTACTAACCTCAAGGCTCAAGGCAGAAAAATCACCCCCCGATGTAAAATCGTTGGTAATAAAAATAGCTTTTGTTGCTTCAGGAAGCCCATTACTCCAAGCAATTCCATTCCAAGTTGTAGATACAATAGTAATCATGCAAGGTAATGAATAGGCAGTAGTAATTACACAACCTATTTTCTGAACAACTGCTCTAAAATAGGTTGTCTCCGTAAGACTTCCTATCGTTGTGCTGCTTAAAGTAGTTGATGTATTGACGATATCAATAGGAAAACTAAAAAGACTATCACTCGCTTTTTGCCATTTAACAATAGTTCCCGAACTTTCAATCAACGTTATATCGGATGGTGTAGCCCCATAATTTATATTTTGGTCGGTAATAGCACTTCCTCCTACTGCTTTGGCATCAACCCCAAAAATGTCAAGCGAAGTTCCATATATTGAAATTGCACCTGCTGTAGTATACAATCTTCCTTTGATAATTCCCTGATCTCCCATAGAGACAGCGCCATTATTAGAAATTATTGTACCACACATAGTAGTGTTGGCTGCCATTGCAATCGCACCATCGGCAATCCAAAAAACATTTGAAATAGACGTTCCATTAGTCAATAAAATAGTAGTACCTGCTCCTGTAGTAAAAGCACCTCCTATTTTAAAAATAAAGACCGCATCCGCATTTCCTTGTGCATCAAGTGTTAGATTTCCTGCTACTGAACCGGCACCTCCCGTAGTATAAACGCCTGCTACCAGCGTTTCTCCACTACCAAAAGCGGGAGCATGAGTACTATTGGTTGCAACAGTAGCTACTAACAAATTATAAGCAGAAACTAAATCGGTGGCTGCAGTCGCTGTTTGTGCATCCGCATCATGGAGAGTACCCGTTAAAACGGATGGTGTACCAAAACCTGAAATGGCTCCTGTATCCGTTCCGATATCCCCATTAACATTCGACAATGAAACATTGCTTATGGCTCCACTGATAGAAAAAATAGCATAACTAGCAACTGTTCCAAAATTAGGAGAACATTGTGCAAAAGTTATTGAAGTAATAAAAAATAAGAAAATTGTGCAATGTGACTTACAGTTCAAGAAAGTAGATTTAGACATTAATTGGTTTGAATTTTATATTCATCAATTGATAAGGGAGCTCAATTAATAAATAGTACATGCCATTTTAGCATTTTGACAAAACTAGACTACACTTCTTCATATAAAATTTATAAAAAGTTAATAAAAAATAAAATAAAAATTTAAATCCAGTCACGACTAGGTACCATTGCATTGTCCTGTTTTTGCATTATATATGTTCTGTAAGAAAAAAAATACGTTACTTACTACTAATTTTAAAAATGGTTTTACTATTGAAATACAGTAGGTTATTTATATATTGATTTATTTTCAGTACTAGTTTATTGATAATTAATTATTTGAATTATTTGTAAAAATAATTGTATTAAAAATTTGTAACATTTGAATCACTCTTCCGTATAATTACAGATTTTTGAAATGAAATGATAATCTAAAATGACACAAAGGTGTTGTAACTTCTCAATGTTATTCAATACATTATTTGAATTTCGATCGTTATCCATTTGAACTTACACTATTTTCTATAGTCTTCATTAAAAAAAATCTAACACATTATTCAATTTTAATTATAATATTATGACATCAGTTTTCGATTATTGGTGGATATTCTTGCTAGTATTATCCATAGTGCTTTACAAATTTGTTTTACGAGTTTTTTTTGGAATGGTCATCGTTCCTGAAGATAAAATTGGTTTGGTTACTAAAAAATTCGTGCTTATCGGTGGTGACAAGTCATTGCCAGACGGTCGTATTATTGCCACGAAAGGGGAAGCTGGGTATCAAGCCCAAACCTTAGCTCCGGGTTTATATTGGGGTAAATGGATATGGCAATACGCTGTAGACATGACCTCTTTTACTATCATTCCTGAAGGTAAAATTGGGTTGGTATTGAGTAAAGATGGTAAAGAGATTCCGACGGGTAGAATTTTAGCTCGTAAAGTGTCGAGCGATAACTTTCAAGATGCTACTGCCTTTTTAGACAATGGTGGGCAAAAAGGGCGTCAAACCGCATTTATTACCACGGGTTCGTATCGTATTAATACGTTCTTGTTCGAAATTGTAATGGCAGACCAAATCAAGATTTTTGAGAACATGGTCGGTATTGTTACCGCCTTAGACGGTGAACCTATCCCACAGGGACAAATTGCTGGTAAAAATGTTGAAGGACACAATAACTTTCAAGATTTCGATAAGTTTTTAGAGGCTGGTGGAAATCGTGGTTTACAACCCCAAGTGATGTTGGCTGGGTCGTATTACATCAACTCTTGGGCTACACAAATTGAACAAATACCAATGACTGATGTGCCGATTGGATATGTAGGCGTGGTTATTTCTTATATCGGTGAAGATGGGCAGGATGTTACAGGAGAACACTTTAAACACGGTAACATTGTTTCAAAAGGGCAACGAGGTGTTTGGATGGAACCACTAGGTCCTGGTAAATATGCGTTGAATAAATACACTACCAAACTAGAACCCGTACCCACTACCAACTTGGTTTTGAACTGGGCAGATGCTCGTAGCGAATCGCATAATTTGGACCACAATTTATCCACTATTACGGTGCGTTCTAGAGATGGATTCCCTTTCAATTTGGACGTTTCTCAAATTATTCACGTGCCTGCTAATGAAGCACCGAAAGTGATTGCGCGTTTTGGTAGTATGACCAATTTGGTTTCTCAGGTTTTAGAGCCAACAATAGGTAATTATTTTAGAAACTCAGCTCAAGAAAGTGATGTGATTTCGTTTTTGAGTACACGTAAGGAACGACAAGAATCAGCGCGTAACCATATTAAAGTAGTATTGGATGAATACAATGTCAATGCCGTAGACACTTTGATTGGAGACATCGTTCCACCCGATTCCTTGATGAAAACGTTGACCGATAGAAAGATTGCAGAAGAAGAGCAAAAAACCTATCAAACTCAAAAAATGGCACAAGAACAACGCCAAGGTATGGAGAAAGAAACGGCTATTGCCGACATGCAAAAAGAGATTGTGCGTGCTTCTCAAAGTGTTGAGATTGCTCAACGTACAGCTGATGCTACCGTTAAGAAAGCAGAAGGAGATGCGACAAGTTTGAAATTGAATGTTAATGCTGAAGCAGAAGCCACTAAAATGAGAGCGCAAGCAGAAGCCGAAGCTACCAAAGCAAGAGCTGGAGCACAAGCCGAAGCCACCAAGTTAAACGCGAGTGCTGAGGCTGAAAAAATCTCTAAAACTGGCTTGGCGGAAGCAGAAAAAATTATGGCTATTGGTAAATCTACTGCTGAGGCTTATCAATTACAAGTTTCTGCCATGGGCGGTGACAACTTTACTAAATATAAAATCACCGAAGAGATTGGTAAAGGCAACATCAAAGTAATTCCTGATGTTTTGATCTCAGGCGGCAATGGTTCTGAAGGAGGCATCAGTGGTTTATTGGGCATGAAATTAATGGAAATGATGGATACCAAAAATGACAAAGAAGATTCTAAAAAGAAATAATTAGATTCTAACGCGATAGAAATCCGTTTTGTGAAAGCAAAGCGGATTTTTTTGTTACATCAATGTACTATTTTCCAGTACCTATAAACCTGTCATTGCTCTACTGCAAATGTTTAAAATGGCTTTCATTTCTATAGACCAATCGCAGGAACGTAGGTAATACTATCAATAGCAACGGCATTGCAATGATAAAACCACCAATTACGGCAATAGCAAGTGGTTGGTGGAGTTCTGAACCCGTTCCGAAACCAATGGCTAACGGCAACAAAGCAATAATAGCTCCAAAAGCCGTCATTAATTTTGGTCGCAATCGTGTAGAGATAGCGTAAATTATAGCATGCGGCACATCGCGGGTAAGTTTAAAGGTCTCTCTAAACTGCAAGAAGGTAAAGATGGCGTTTTCACTGATGATTCCTACTATCATAATGATACCAGTGTAGCTACCCACATTTAAAGGCGTTCGGGTGATAAACAACAAGATATAGCTTCCTGAAATTCCCAATACCGAGATAAAAAGAATGACAATAGCGGCTCTAAAATCTCTAAACAAGAAAAGAATCACTCCAAATACCAGTAAGCAAGAGGCTATTAAAATCAGTAATAATTCTTTAAAAGACTGTTGTTGCTCTTTATAAGCACCAGCATATTCTATATAATACCCATTTGGTAAATTTACTGAAGCTGTCACTTGTTGGCGAATGTCTTTCATTACATTTCCTAGGTCGCGATTGTTCAATCGACCTGTAATGACACTCATCATCTGTAGATTTTCGCGCTGAATTTCGGCGGCACCCTTTTGAGGAGTTATCTCCACAAGATTCGTTATTGGCACCGACTGCCCGTTGGGTAAAAACAATCGAATGCGGTTGATGTCTTCTAGGCTTCGTTTTTGAGAGTTTTTATAGATCAGACGAATTGGAGTTACCCTCTCCGTTTCCAAAACATTACCAATTACGTTTCCTTCTAATGCGGTTTGCAATTGAAACTGCAAATCGGCTGGTGCGATGCCATATTGTGCCAGGTTTTTATATTTAGGCACGATATTTATAGAGGGACCAGCTACCACAATGCCATTAAAGACATCGGCAGTCCCTTTGACATTATGCACAATGGCAGTAATTTGTTTGGCTAGCTTTTGCAATTCGGCTGGATCATTACCAAATACTTTAACCTCTATTGGCGACACGGAACTCATAAGATCGCCCAGCATATCCATTAGCACTTGTCCAAAATCAATACGCAAGGCAGGTTGTGTGGCTTCTATTTTCTTCCGCAATCTATCAATAACGGCTTCCGTACTATGGTTGCGTTCTTTTTTAAGTTGAATTAGATAATCTCCCCGATTGGGTTCCGTAATAAAGAAGCCCATTTGCGTTCCTGTTCTTCGGCTGTATGCTGCTACTTCAGGTGTTTTAATGATAATTTTCTCCACTTCTTTCAACATTCTATCGGTTTCTTCCAACGAAGTTCCTGCCGGCGATTGATAGTCTAATACGATACTTCCTTCATCCATTTCGGGTAGGAACCCCGTTTCCAAATTAGGTAAAATAAGAACAATTGACACTAGTAATGTAAGACAAATGCCAATGCTTATAACAGGTCGATTGATAAAATATGCCACCCATTTTTGTCTCTTCACTTCGTGTGCTTCCGTTTCGGTAGCGGCTACTACGTTCTCATCTTCGTTTTTGGTCAATTGCAAGTAAATTACAGGTAGTAACAACCAAGTCACAAAAAACGAACATAACAGCGTGATAATCATCGTATCCGTTAGCACTTTAAAATAGGCTCCAGCTACTCCACTCATCAAAACAAAAGGGAAGAAAATAACGATGGTACTAATGGAAGACCCAATCATTGCTGGGAAAAGATAATGAATGGCTTTCTTTAATAAGTTTACGGTAGGCTCGTCTGGATTTTCTTCGTGGGTGCGATGAATTTGTTCCACCACCACAATAGCATCATCAATGATCAATCCTAAGGCAGCTGCAATAGCGCCAAGTGTCATAATATTGAATGTTTGTCCACACCAATACAACACTAGTAACGTAAGCCCTAATGTAACAGGAATAGTTATCAATATCGTCAGACTTGCTTTTGCCGATTTTAAGAACAAAACAGCCACAATGATGGCCAGTAATAACCCGATCAGAAGACTGTCGGTCACACTTTTAACGGCATCCTTCACGAAGTCGGCTTGTTGGTAATATGGAGTAATTTTTATTCCTTTGGGTAAGATTTTTTTCAATTCTACCAACTTATCCTCCATTTCATCAGAAATCGATATCAGGTTAGCATTTGGTTGTTTTAATACGGCAATAAGAATACTTTCGCGACCGTTTGAATTGACTTTAATGTATTCTTTAGCTTCCCTAATTTCTACTTCCGCTATGTCTTTTAGTGTAATAATCCCCTTCCCATTGTTACTAATTACCAAATTATCTAAGGCTTCTTTCTTATTTACTTGAGCATCGGTGATGGTCAGGTACAGATGTCGATAATCGGACAGGTATCCATTTGACTTGATGAAATTGGTTTGAGCCAATACTTGAGAAATGGCATTAGGGGTTATACCATAGGAAGTCATTTTGGTATAATCTAGCGATATCCAGTACTCTTTTTCCTTCCCTCCGATGATTCTTATTTCAGAAACACCTTCAATTTGCGACAAAAAAGGTTTGATGGTATAATTAGCAATCTTTTTTAACTCAATAGCCGTTTTCCCCTTACTTTCAATAGCATAGCCAATTACAGGAAGTATGGAAGGGTTCATTTTTTCCACCGTGATTTGGGTGTCTGGTGGTAAATCGTTTTTTATCTGATTGATTTTAGATTCAATGCGTTCTTTGCCTAAATCAATATCGGAGCCCCAATTCATAAAAGCGGATATTTCGCAACTTCCACGACTGGTAGTACTTCTTACCGTTTGTAAATCTTGTACTTTTTTGATAGCGTTTTCCAAGGGTTTGGTCACAGTTATCATCATCTTGTCGATGGGTTGCTGACCGGCATCGGCAATGATTTTTATTTTAGGAAATGTAATTTCTGGAAACAAACTCGTTTGCATGCTAGAATAAGCAAAACAACCTCCTAAGATGATTAGGAATATTACTGTGCTCAATCCATTTCTATGTCTTACAAAAAAGTTGTTCATGGCTTTAGTTTTTAACGACCTTCACTTTAATAGTATCGGCTACCCCGTAGTTTCCAGTCAATACAATTTGATCTTTTGAAGATAAGGCTGGCGACAAGACTTCAATTTTATCGTCCGCTTCTATTCCTTTAGTAATTGGAACTTTAACGGCTGTGTTTTTATTAATCATCTTCATAATCCAGAATTCGGTTTCTGTTTCGTTGCTCAAAATGGCCGCTTTTGGCAAAGTAATAGCATTACCATTTGACTTTTTAGGAATACGAACCTTAATAATTAGATTTTCTGGAATGTCTTGTTTGCCATCTATTTTCAATAACACATTTTGTGTTTGTGAAGTAGCATCTACGCTAGCCATAAATTTTTGAACCGTTGCCTTTCTGGTAGTACCATCAGGAAGTATTGCTTGAAAAACGTTTCCTATGGCTACGTATTTCTTTAGGGCATACGGCAAACTCAACACTAAGCCAAAGCTATTGCTGTCACTTACAGTCGCTAATACATCTCCGTCTTGCACATAATCACCTTGGCGTGCATTCACCGAGCTAATATATCCGCTAGAGCTTGCTTTTACCGCGATAGGACCACCAAAGTTTAGACTAGGATCGATTTTATTAACGGTATTCCCTAATACTTTAGATTCACGGGTTTTCAGAGTAAACAAAACTTTTCCAGCCGTTACATAATCATTGGAAGCAACATTCACGGAATTCAAATAGCCTGTGGCATTGGCTTTAATAATGGTTTTCACCACATAAGTCGCTGTGGCGTTTAAATCGGTATCACTAGAAATCCCCGAAGTATTGATACTGGTTAAGGTAACCGGTACACTCACATCTAATTTTTCTTCGTCTTCCGATTTATTTTTACAGGAATTCAACGTTGCTATCAGGGCTATTAGGAGGATTAGTTTTTTCATTGCATTAGTCGTTACTACTCCAATAATTGATGTCATTACTATATTGGAGTCTGTTGATGTTATTTTGCGAAATGCTATTTTGAATAGATATAATAGAGGTTATTGCCAACACAAAATCGGTAATTTGAGCATCACCTGTTAGTAATAGCTTTTTTTGCGCATCAATTAGTGTTTCTGTAATCTTTAATTGTTGTTGCAATGCCTTCTCTAGCTGTTGTGTTTGCTTCAGCTTTTGATTCAACAACAGTAATTGTTGTTGGTATTGTTTTTTAAAGTTATTCTTATAGGCTAGATTAGTCTCTAGTGCTGCTGCTGTTTTTTGATGTTGTAAGGTTCTTTGTCCTCCATCATAGATGGGTACGGTAATTCCAAACCCGACACTTAATCCGAAGTTCTGATACGGTAGGATTGCAAACGATGATAAGTATCCGGCATCTGCTAGCAAGGAAATACTTGGTTTGTAGGCAAAGTCTATTTGTCTGTTTTGATTTTGAAGTTTTATGCTATCATTTTCAAAGTTCTTGAAGAAGATACTTTTGTTACTTTTGCCATTGTCTTTTAATGCGATATTAGGTTTTTGTAGGTGAACAGTTGTTGTATCGGTCTCTCCTGCTAAATAATACAGTAATCCTAAATCATTTTGATACTGTTGCTTGAGTTGGAGTAATACTAATTCCTGTTGTTTCACCGTAGCACTAAACAAGAGGTAATCTGTTTGTTTATAAACTGAATGCTGGGTTAATTGTTTAAGAATATTGGATTCTTCTTTTAAAACCGCAGCTGTTTTTTCATTGTAAGCTATTTGTTCTGATGTAGCTGATGCCGTTATGTATTGGGAAGTTATGGCTCGATTGACATCTTTCATTGCTATCTTTTTAGTGGTGGTCAGACCTTCTTTAATCAATTGATAGATTTGCAACTGATTATTTCGATTGTTTTTACTTACAATCTTTTGATTGACCCCCACTAATCCGGAGAGTACATGTGCATTAGTAATTGCAGCATCATACCCCCAGTCGGCTATAACCGGCGCGTAATTACCCGAAAGATTGGCATTGACTTGCGGTTTTCGAGTCGCCAAATTCAACAAACTGTCTAAGGCATTTGACTTTAATTGGTTGCTAATATCTTTCAGTAATGGCGAGTTGGTTTGCGCTTTATCTATAAAATAACGCAACTCCTTTTCTTGCGAAAAAGAGTTGATGCCGATTATAAGACAAACAAAAAGAAACAGTTCTTTCATTATAAATCAATAAAATCTATTGTATTACTTACTAGGAGTTACTACTAAAATTTCAAACGAATTTGGTTTAAGTCCGGGTCTTGGCTTAGGGTTTTCCGCAGTAGGTTCGGGTTTTACACCAAATTCTGCTGTTGGCAAATAAAGTTCGTGATTGACTTTATTTACCGCAATTGTACGCGCTCCTTTTTGTGTTGGAATGGTTTCAATTACAGAAAAAGTAGTTGGATTTTCTTCTTTTACTACTGTAATACTTCCCAAGCCATTAGAGCTAAACGCTAATTTTTTATCTGCATCAAAAGCTACGCCGTCGCAACCTTCACCTATTGGCAAGGTAGTCATCACTTTTCCATTAGTTGCATCCACTATCACCATGATATTATTACCACAAACTGCAAACAAACGATTATTTTCCACATCCATTGCCAATCCTGATGGTTCGTCACCCGGTGCTATACTCCATGTGTTTATTACTTCCAGTTTTGTAGCGTCAATGGTTTTAATTTGGTTTTTATCTTCAATATTCACGTAGATTAATCCTTTGCCATTGGTAACTGAAAACTCAGGCTTCCCTCCTAGCGGAATGGTTTTTACCACTTTATTGGTCGTGGCATCAATGACAGTAGCATCGGTTGTTTTAGCATTATACGTAAAAACTTTATGTGAAAATTGATCATACAAAACGGCGTCTGGTCTTTGTCCTTCAATGGTTAGTTTTTCAATAAGTGCAAAAGTGGTTAGATTCACTATCGTTACTGCATTGTCTTTCCCGTCGGTGATGAACGCTTTGTTCAAATCGTTTGCAATAGCAATTCCGTGTACTCCTTTGGTATTGGGAATGGTCGCAATGGTTTTATCGGTTTTTAAATCTACTACATTCACTACATTTCCGTGGGAAATAAACAAGTGCTGATTTATATTGTCAACCGCTAGATAATCCCAACCGTCATCACCTGGTACGTTTATCTTTCTAGCAATATGATGATTTTGTGAGAAGCCGATTGTTACGCAAAACAAAAGACTCAATACTGTTAATTTTTTTTTCATTTTTATTATTTTTTATTTCAAACAACTTAATTATCAGGATACAAATTAATTATTAATCTTTAGCTTCTCTTATAAATTTTCCCTCCTTATCAAAAAGTAAATCCTTTTCTTTAATCTCTACTTCATAAATTAAT
>CAIRMK010000203.1 GCA_903879645.1 uncultured Bacteroidota bacterium | reverse complement strand
ATTATTCTGATTAATAAATATAGTTTTTTTCTTACTTTTTATAAATATTTTTTTTTATAAAAGCCTTATTTAATCAACTATTTCGTTGTAGTAGTAATTTTTTTGTAATATTTACTTTCATTTTTTTGGATATAATGTACTTAATCGAATATATTTGCGCTTTGTCGAGTTTATTTAAAATAGTTTAAAAAGATTCAAAAAATTATAATTATGAAAAATTTAAAATTACTTTTATTTTTTGCTTTATTTATTACCTCAAGCACACAGCTTGTTTATGGGCAATGTTCTGGTTGTTTTTTAACCATTACAGCACCTAATAGTGGAACTTATAATCTTACATCCAACACAACAGTATGTATCGTTGGATCAGGAAGTTTTACTGGAGTATTAAATAATTTTAGCGGAAATACTTTATGTATTGGAACAGGTGTTACTTACAATCCATCATCTGCACCAAATTATAATGGAAACTGGACGATTATTAATAATGGTACTTTTCAAAATGTAAACAATTTGAATTTCAATTCTGGAACAAGTTTTACCAATAATGCAACGGGAACAATAAATATTCCAGGTACATTAAATTTAAATTCGGGAATAACATTTAATAATTATGGAACTTTAACGGTTGCTAATATTTCAATCAATAGTGGAGCTACTGTAACGCTTGGCGGAACAACTACAATTTCTGGATTTTTGAGTAACAATGGAGCTCTTACAGTTTCAGGTGCAATAACTGCTTCAAGTATAACAGTTAATAGTTCTGGAACAATAGTTGGAGGTTCTGGCACTAACTGTAATAGTATAAAATCTAGTGGAACATTTACTAATACAGGTGTTTTTGGTGGTTCTGGTCAATATTTATATGTAGGAAATACAGGAGGTACTATCAATTCTCCTGCAACTTCGGTTAGTCCAACAGCACCACCTAGTCAACCAACTTCATTGGTCTTGGGAAATACAGGTTCTACTATCAATGGTTCTTTTACGCAATGTACTTCAAATGGTTATGTAGTTTTAAGAGCTATTGCTGCATCACTACCAGCAACAACTAATCCTACTAATCTTTCATCATTAGTAGTTGGGCAAACAGTTGGAGCATGGACTGTAGCAGCCATCAATAGCGGACAAGCAACCACTACTTTTTCTGATAATGTTGGAGCTACTTGCACCAATGTCTTTTATAGAATTTATGCTTATAACAGCGGGGGGTATTGCAGAGTCTATAATGTTAGCGCACCATTAACTGGAAGTTATAACTTTACTCCTTCTATTACTGGAAGTACTCCTGCGTCAATATGTGGTACAGGTACTGTAACCTTAGGAGCCACTACTGGTACGGGAACTATTAATTGGTATGCCGCAGCTACAGGAGGTGTCAGTTTAGGTACTGGAACCAGTTTTACGACCCCAAGTATAGCTTCAACTACAACCTATTATGTAGATGCCACAAATAATGGATGTATTACAGCATCTAGAACTGCCGTTATTGCATCGGTTAATCCGATTCCTACTATTACAGGAAATACTCCTGCAAGTAATTGTGGAACAGGAACTGTAACCTTAGGAGCAACGGCAAGTGCAGGCACTATTAATTGGTATGCTGCAGCTACTGGAGGATCTAGTTTAGGCACAGGAACCAGTTTTACTACGCCAAGTATAGCAACAACAACAACCTATTATGTTGATGCCACTAACAGTGGTTGTACCACAACCACACGAACTTCAATAATAGCTACCATAAATACTGTTCCAACAATTACTAGCTCAACTCCAGCATCAAGATGTGGGACTGGAACTGTAACCTTGGGAGCTGTGGCAAGTGCGGGAACCATCAATTGGTATGCAGCAGCCACAGGCGGTGCTAGTTTGGGTACTGGAACAAGTTTTACGACTCCAAGTATCGCTACAACTACAACCTATTATGT